>SCVO01000120.1 GCA_004322465.1 Candidatus Nitrosotenuis sp. | reverse complement strand
TGATTGTTCTCCCGATTGATAAAAAGAAAAAATAGGAGGTGGAAATATGAGTAGCACAGAACAACCAAAAGATATCTTTGCATTGTACATGCAGAATGTAGACAAATTCTTCAACGGAATTGAAAAGACAATTCCTAGCTATCACCAATCAATTACTGACCTTCAGCAAGAATGGCTCCAGGCATTTGAAAACAACATCAAGTCAATAGTTACACTTCAGCAAGAGTTTGCAAACAAAGCTGGAATCAACACAACCGTTCCAGAAGCAGCACTGAAAGCAATTAGAGACACAAACGAAGAAATCGTCAAGTCATACTCTGTTCAGAATCAAGTATTCTTAGCAGCAATTGACGCGACAAAACAAAACGTCAAGACATTCAACGACAACGCAAAATCTTTCGCAGACATGAACAAAAACATCATGCGATACTGGATATCAGCGTTCACACCAACAAGAAACTAAAACCTAATCTTTCTTTTTTATTTTGATCTTTCTTTTAGCCACTCGCACATCTCGGGCAAGACCTTTTTCTGTGAAAATGAGCTGGCAATCATGCCTACGTGGCCAGTTGGATAAATCCTGACTGACTTGTCCTCGCTGCCAACTGCGTAATACAGGGGCATGCTGCATTCTGGGGAAACGAGGTGATCTCCCACTGCAATCTGGATGAACAGCGGCATTGTTATTTTCTTGAGGTCAATTTGCTTTCCGCCCACAAACATCTTGTTTTGTACCAGAAGGTTTTCCTGGTAGACATCCTTTATCCACTGCCTGAACAGCTCTCCTGGAATTGGGGGTGTGTCGTTTAGCCATTTTTCCACTCTGAGGAAGTTGTCGACAAAGTCCTTGTCATTGATATTTTTGAAAAACTTGTAGTATTTCTCAAGCCCCTGCTCAAACGGCTTTAGGATTGAAAAGCAGTAGTACATGAATTCCGGCGGCATGTTCCCTATGGTGTCGACAATTTTGTCAACGTCGATGTGCTTTGTCACGTTGCTGACTACTGTAGTGTCCTTCCAACCGTCGATCACAGGAGCAGTCGCAATTAGATTTTTTACCTTGTCGGGATGCAGCGATGCATAAATTGTTGCAAGTGTTCCGCCGGTGCAGTATCCTTGCAAGGAAACGCTGTCGACGTTGGATTCTTTTCTCACAAAGTCTATGCAGTTTTCCATGTACGAGTTTACGTAATCATCAAAGTCCAGATACTTGTCGATGTTTGTAGGAGATCCCCAGTCAATCATGTATACGTCAATTCCTTCCTCAAGCAGCTTTCTTACCCAGCTTTTCTTGGACTGGATGTCCAAGATGTGATATCTGTTTATGATTGCATAGCTGATGACTAGCGGCACTCTGATTTGTTTTTCAACCAGTGGTCTAAAGTGCAAAAGACGGACCTTGTCCTCCTCGTATACTATGTCAAACGGCGTTGATTCCAGCGTTATCTCGTCTGGCGCTGGCACAAACTTTGGCGCCTCTGTGACATTTTTTGTAAAGCTCAAAAACTCTTCTACCAGTCTTGGGTCTATCGACTCATTCTGCATTTTTTGACTCCTCCTTTTTCTCTATCTTGGTCACTCGCCTTCTGAGCTCGTGCATTTCTTTGTAGACCTCGTCGATTTCTTTTCTTGTTGGCAGCTTCATTGACTGGAGTATCACATTTAGGATGTTCTCCCAGTGCTTTGTCAATTCCAGTTCTGCTGACACCATCTTGCCGTAATTTTGCCCGAATTTTTCAGAATCAAACAAGCCGGTAAAATCATTCTCAAAAATATCAATCCACACCCTTTTGTACGCCTCTATGTGCTCCACGTCCTGTGGTATGCTTGGCAGCTTGGCATCGACCTTTTTCTGTGCATCCGTCCATGTGTCGCTTAACTGCTTGTAGTATTCTGCCAGCCTTTGGTTGAATTCAACAATGTCCTCATACGAGTCGATTATCTCCGTTACGACCTTTTTTAGGTCGTTTGCATAGTTTCTCATTGGCCCAACCGAGGATAGCGCGATTGGCTTGCCTGACATCAGATGTAGGAGGTCTGTCCAGAACAATGAAACGTGCTTGTAGTATTCAAGCGGCGACTTGGCGTCTTGTGACAATGTTGATTAGATACATTTGATCGCAATAAATAGATCGATTTGCTAATTAACCACAATATCTAACGTTCGTAACAGAGATGATCACGAATAAAGAACTAATGTGCGAGGAGATTCGAAAACTTGATCCAAGGGTACGTTTTGTGGGCCTGATAAACGACAAGGGGCACCTTATTGCGGGCGGCATGGCCGAAGGGAGAAAGCCGCTAGAAGACACAAAAAAGGACGAAATGCTGTACTTGGAGCTCGCATTGCGGGTAAAGATGAGGCAAGAATTTGATGAGGAACTGGGTCCTGTCCGATTTGCAATGTCATACCGAGACAAAGTGCTTGTCATGAGCTTCCCATTGGAAAAGGAAGTCTTGCTTGTTTCTGCAGAAAAGGAACTTGATTTTGCAAAATTTCCGTTTTCAGCACTGAAAATAATCCAGGAACACTCATAGGATAATATTCTCTTTAGGTATCTGTTAAACATGTACATTCGTTTGCTTTTGCCAATGCTGGTTGGACTGTTGACGTTCTCAGCGGCGGCTGGAGAAGTCTGGATTCCGGATGACGAGTTTGGCGGCTATTTTGACTCTAATGGCATTTACACAATTGTTGGGGTAGTGAAAAACACAGAAAATTATGCCATCACATCGCATGTGGCTGTATTGGTGAACGACAATGGAAAAATAATTCCAATTGGCCAAGACTTGCCGTCCGTTGACGCAAACAAGGACATGCCGTTTAAAATCCGCATTCCGCAAGTGAGCACTCAAAACATTATTCTAGAAAAGCCTACCGTAACGTTTAGCGAAAGCATCGCTCTGCCTCCGTCTGAAATACACGTAATATATGATAAAACACTAGTCCGCCATGATGATGGCCACATCACTGGCAGAATAACAAATGCCGGAAACCACACCGAGCACAATGTCAAGGTGTATGCCGCAATACATGGGGAAAATAACAAATTTATCGACACTGGAACCAATGTGGAAAAAATAGAGAAAATCGAACCTGGACAGATAGTTGACTTTTCCATCTATCCTGATCCCTCCGTTGCATCCGACGTAAACTATTACAGCTGCTTTAACATTGGTGATGAGACCATAGTTCCGCTACGTACTACCAGAAACGGCGTGGACTTTAATTTCCGATATGACTCGACGGCTGCGTTCACCGTGAATGGGTTTGATGAGACTGGAACAATACTTTCGATCTCTGGGATTAACTCGTTTAAGATTCCAACATATGTGAATTTTGAATTCCCAAGATCATCTGAGGAAGAAAAGTTCGATGTTTTGGTAAATGGCGAGCCTGTCAAATTCATCCAAAGTCGGGACGAGGAGGGAAACTGGCATGTGGCATTTGACGTGGACGCCGCCACGCAAGACTCTATCATAATATCTGGGTTTGTGAATCCAAATGGGAAAACTACCGGTGAAAATTATGGTGATGTTTCGCCTTACCTGTATGTGATTCCGATACTGGCAGCGGCGGGAGTAGGCGTTTATTTTTACAAACGCAAAACTAGACAGTAGATTCTCTTCTTGGCAGTTTTATTGTAAATGTCGTCGGATTGTTTTTGACTGAGATGGTACCTCGGTGCCTCTCTATGATGTTTTTGCAGCTTGACAAGCCAAGCCCGGTCCCGCTCTGCTTTGTTGTAAACAACGGCTCAAACACCTTGGCCAGATCTTCTTCTGCAATGCCTGGGCCGGAATCCTCGATTTCAATAATTACGTCGTCTGGCGTGGTTTTTGCGTTGATGGTAATTGATCCTTCGCCGCTTATTGCCTCAACCGCATTTGTGATTAAATTGACAAACACAATCTCAAGCTTATCTATATCGCAAATTATTTGGGGATTTGTCTTTGGAATCTGTATTTCGACATCGTCAGCTGTCTGAATATTTTCTATTACCTTTTTGAGAATGTCGTGCAACGAGTGGTTCTGCAATTTTAATGGCGGGAGCTTGACATAGTTTAGGACGTCTTCTATTTGGCGATACATTTTTCTTGCTTCGTTTTCAATTAGCGCCAGCTGTTCAAGCGACTTTTTGTCAAGTTTGTTTTTTGAGTTCTTCTGAATCATCGTTGAATAATTTATGATTACTGTAAGCGGGTTTCTCATGTCGTGAGTGATTCTCGATGTGAGTTCGCCTATGTGTACCAGTCTGTCGTGCCCCTGTTCTGGCTCTTTTTGTCTTGAATCACTCATCACTGAATCACTTGCTCCAATCACTTGTATTTTTTGCTTTTTTGTTATATTTGATCTAGTTAGCCAAAACTCAGTTCTTTGTACAATTTTGTACATGATATTCGCGGTTTGGCATCCGTCAAATCCATAATTGGTAATGGTGAAATATGATTTTTTTTAAGTTGGTTCTGAAGGACCCGGGGATACCATTGGTCTGGCAAGGGGAGATAATTATGGCACTGGTCCAACAGACCTGATTATGTATTTGGTAAAATAGTTACTATTCTTATGTATGTGTGAATAACACAAACATCGTACATGTAGAATCTCTACACAGAGATTAGTTTCTGATTATTTGTTTTTGGTACACTACATGCACAACGGCATCTTGCCGTCATGTTTTTTCTTGTATTCGTCTAGTATTCTTTCTCTGATTTCATTATGCGATGGGGTTGCAAAATAACGGAATCTCTTTGCATCGCAGACGCAATTTGCAGACAGGGACTCTGTAATGCTTTTCTTAAGATTGTCTGTGCTTCCTATGTGCAAAATCTTCATTGCCGCATGCATCATGTAAACGCCTGGCAATTCTGGAGTCTTTTCAATTTGCTCCTGACTAAAGTCAAGCCAGTCCGACCATTTGATGTCCTCTGACATGTCTTTGCTGCGTGGATGCCCCTTAAATTTTAACGCAATAAAATTTGGAATATCTGCTACTCTAGAAGTGTTTTGAGCCCGACACACCTGTTTCTGATTGTGACTTCTGTGACTCCGGCTGCAATTGAGATGTCTTTTTGTGATCTGATCTCGCCGTTTGAAATGCATGCCAGATATAGTGCCGCTGCTGCAATTCCCATTGGATCCTTTCCTGCGACCATTCCGATTTTCTTTGCCTTGTTTAGTATTTCCATCGCCCTGCGTTTTGTCTTCTCGCTTAGGTTTGCAGTACTTGCGATTCTTGAGATTCCCTTTGTCGGATCCGCTACTGGCATTTTGAGATCAAGCTCTTTGTAGATCAGCCTGTAGCACCTAGCGACGTCCTTTCTTCGTATGTTGATGCTTTCTGCAACATCGTCAAGCGTTCTTGGGGTTTCGGTGTTCCTGCACGCTGCATAGAGACACGCTGCAATTAGCCCGTGGATGGATCTACCCCTTACTAGTTTCTTCTCCATTGCCTTTCTGTAGATGTACGCTGCCTTTTCTACGACTGATTCTGCAAGGGCCATCTTGTCCTTCATTTTATCAAGCTCGCTTAGGGCCTGTCTTAGGTTTCTATCTGCTGACGAATGGGTCTGGGTTCTGCTGTCCCACGTTCGAAGCCTCTCAATAGAGCTCTTCATCGATGCGGAAAGTGGTTTTCCAGTTGCATCCTTGTCTGCGGATCCAATAACTGTGGACAAACCCATGTCGTGCATGGTGAGCGATGTTCCGGCACCGACACGACTTCTATCAGACTCGTCATTTGAAAACGCTCTCCACTCTGGGCCTGACTCTTCGATCTTTTCTGCCACCACAAAACCACAGTTTCGACAAAACATCTCGCCTGTAGTCACATCTGTCTGCATCGTGTTTTTTGCGCACGAAGGGCATCTGATTTGTGATGTGGAGGACATTACGGGTATAGTTACGCGCTTTTGCTTATTATGGGTTCTGCTTGATTTCTATGATTGTTTGTATGTAGGTTAAGCTAACTCTCATTCTCAACATGTGGAATTAGAAGAAAAAACTATCATGCTCAAATAATTTCTGCAATTGTTTTCAAATGATTTTTCCAATCGTGCACTTGCGTAACATTGTTCTGCATTCAAAACACAAAATCCGTCTGATCTAATTTTTTGCGTATTTTGAGTGAATCTTTAGCTGCTCTGAAAGCTCTTTGAAAATTTCATTGACGCTGACATCAACCAAATTTATTGTGGCGTTGTCCTTTATGATTTGTTTTTCATATTTTTCCTTGACTGCAAACATGACTGATGACCAGTGGAGCACTCCTTTGATCTTTTCTTCAACTATTATGTTGGTGTCTGGAAAATTAAATGACTGAAAAACAATTCCGTTGACCCAGTTTATGGTTGGAATTGCGCCGCCGCCAGTTTTGCTTCCAAAGGCAATCTGTGTTACCCAGTCATCAAAATTGTACTCGATTACTTCGTGAATGATGAGTTTTTTCCATGGTTCTATGACTATTTCCAAATCGATCCTTTGCTGGAAACGCCGATTATATAACTTTCAGGAAACTGGAGGTGCGATCTGAATATGTATTAGCGGTTGTCTGTCTATTTTGAACAAACAATATCTATTATTTTATTCATTAATCTGAGATTCGGGGATTATGATGAATCAACAACAAATTATTGAATCGCTAGCATACTTTGGTTTTGAAGACATTGACTCCAAAGTCTACATGGGACTGCTCCAAACCGGCCCCGTATCCGTCGGAACCCTCTCGTCAAGGCTTGGAATCGATAGAGGCAAGACGTACCGCTCCCTGAGCAAGCTTAGAAACTTGGGAGTGGTATCGACGACGTTCTCAAACCCAACACTGTGCTCGGCGATAGAACCAATTGAAGCATTAAGCACCATCCTTGAGCGAAAGCAGGATGAAATCGTGACAATGAAGAGCTTGTCGACGAAAATATCGCAGGACATTAGCGAAATTGTACGGAACTGCGACATGCAGGAGATATCTTCCTTTATTATAATTCAAGGGCGCTCAAACATCTACTCCAGAATTGGCAAGATTCTGCAAAAGGCATCTGGAACTGTGTACATTGTCGCACCTCAGGAAGACCTGATGAGGATGTATCACACGACAATTCCAGAGAGAATTCAGCTGTTAAAAGAAAACGGAGCTGAAGTTAGAGTTCTGACCGAAGTCGCAAGTGAAAAAGAACTGGCGTTTATCAGTAGGCTAAACCCGTCTGAGATTAGGCTTGGAAAACTTCCGTCAAAGAGCAGGATGGTTGTGGAGGAAAACAAGCAACTGATAATGTCGGGCTCACTAAATGGCTCCATGGACCTAAACGACGAGGGCGATTCTGTGATGCACACAAATTCCGTAGAGATGATTAACAACATGTTCAGCCTTTGTACACTCTTGTGGGACAAATCGAAAACAATCGAAGTTGTAGTGCCACAGAGAGTAAAACGGGTGAAGAAGCAATGATGGGGTACACTGGAATCTACTGTGAAAACTTGGCAAGGACCGACGATGCGGCGTCTGCAAGGCGTAACCTGTACAAAAAAAGAAAAACCGACCTTGTCAATGATCTTGTGGATCCAATCTGCGTGATCTCAAATGCAAACGAAATTCTTTCAAAAAGACTCGGCAAGTTTTTGGATAAAGAAACAAGGGCATACTTTGAGATGATTGCGAGGGCTGCAACAAAGACAAAAACGTTAGTAGAAGAGCTTCGAAACGACAGCCTAGTTCAGTAAGCAGTACGCGTATTTTGGCTTCATGGTTGGGTACATGATGCTGCCTGTGTCGTTTGAATGGCCAAGTCCTACTGCGTGGCCAAGTTCATGCCGCATTATCCTCTCTACGCTGTTCACGTCGTACAGCTGAAAACTTCCGTCGCAATTGTAGTCGCCTAGCGCAACCTCGACTACTCCCTTTCCTACATGCGCATGGCCCAAGACTCCCTCACCAAGCTTTCGCACCGTCCATGTGACCCAAATGTTTGCGTCTGCCTTTGTATCTGCGCGTGAGAATTTGACTACTGCCTTTCCTTTGTTTGAGCTAAATGTTTGAGCCTCCCAGTATTTTGTGGAATTGTTTAGCGTGCCTACGTGATCCAGAGGCAAGCCAGTTGGCTGCCTGTTTACGTATACCTTGTAGTTTAAGACATACGTGCCGTTGTCCATGGTTACTTCTGGATCCGGAAATCCGCTTGAGCCTGTCTTTATCTGCTGCTCAAAGTTCCATTTCTCGTAATCTCTCAGAAATTTTTTGATGACATCAAAGCTCGGATTGGGATACTCGATGTATCGCTTTTCCTTTGTAACCGTTGCAGAAACCTTGCTGACGTAGCTCTCAAATGTCTTTGCGTCTGCCTTTCCGGCTTCCTTTGGTTTTGCAGTCGGCTTGTAAGGGTATTTCTTGATTGTCTTGTCCGCAAACTCTTTGTAGTTTTTTGCAACGGTATAGTTTGGATAAAGACTGTACGCTGAGTCAAAGTATTTTTTTGCCTCCCCATATTCACCAAAATTGCCAAACCCAACACCCAAGCCAAGCAATGAAACTACGTCTCTTGGGTTTTTCTGGTATACTTTGTAAAAGTCAATTAGCGACTTTTGGTGGTAACCTAGGTTGCTTTCGGCAACGCCTCTCATTTTTAGAACTGCCGTGTTGCCTGGGTATATCTGCAGTATCTTGTCATATGTTGATATTGCCTCCTTGTACTGCCCCTTTGCAAAGTATTTGGCGGCGTCCACATACATTGCGTTTGCCTTGTCGAATTTCTCGTCTGCAAAAATTGGAATTACGTGAATACTGA
Organism: Candidatus Nitrosotenuis sp.; assembly: GCA_004322465.1. GTDB lineage: Archaea > Thermoproteota > Nitrososphaeria > Nitrososphaerales > Nitrosopumilaceae > Nitrosotenuis. The sequence continues at coordinate 14,014 of SCVO01000120.1, read as the reverse complement.
ACATAAAAGCCACAAAAATGATTATAATGCATATTTTCATGATATTTGGTATATGCCTGAACATGGTAATAATTTGAATGAACTGAAGATGAGAATCCTGCAGATTCAGGACGAACTATCGCAACTTGGCTCCCCAGAGCCGGTGATGCCTGAAATGATTAATGCTACAAATGCCGTTCGCCTAAGCGAATACCTGACAAAGTCTGACGAAAAGAAGACTGCCCTAAATGCGGCATATGGTGACTACACCAGAGAACTGGAGCAAATTGTGTCTACGCTGCTCTCAATCCAGATGGATCTAAAGGACATCATCAAGGCCGAGGCGTCGATAATAGACGAGAAAGAATCAAAGTCTGAAAAAAAGACGCGCGCAAAAAAATCCACAAAATAACTAGTAGGAAACGTCGCCTACCATGATCTTGAGCGGTTTTGATTTTTGCATTACTATGAGGCCGCCGTCGGTATCGAGTTTTACTGCCTTGCCAGTTATTTTCCCATTTGATGTTGATATTGTGACTGACTTGCCTATGGTTGAGGAATTTGCAGTCCAATCTTTAATTATCTTGGTTATCTTGCCGTCTCTTAGCGAATCTAGAATTTTCTCAAACTCCTCCAAAAACGCCTGCACTAGTTTTGCCGGCTTTGTCTTGTTGTTTTGGCTAACAAGTGTTGCGACTCCGTAAAAGTTTTCTTTTTTCTTTATCTGTTTCTCGATCTCAGTTGGGTTCACTTTGAAATTTATTCCAACGCCTAGAATCATGCTCTCTATGCTGCTTGATTCGATTGACGCATCGATGATCATGCCTGCAATTTTTTTTCCTTTCAGAGTTACATCGTTTGGCCATTTCAGTTCTGTTTTCACATCCAGCGTTTTTTGAATTGCTGCAGATAATGCGATTGACGCAACCAGTGGCACCAGTGTAATCTTTGCAATATCGAGTCTTGGGTGCAATATCACTGAAAGCCAAATTCCGCCCCTTGGTGAAACCCAATTGCGCCCAAGCCTTCCCTTTCCAGAATCCTGCGTTTCAGATATGATGATGGTTCCGTCTTCTGATCTGTTGTTTGCTATTGTTGACGCAAAACTTTGTGTCGAGTCTATGGTGTCAAAATAATATATTTTCCTCCCAATGCTTTTTGTCTTAAGGCCGTCTGTTATTTCCCACGGGAGCATCAGGTCTGTCATTTTTGTGAGCCTGTATCCGAGATTTTGCTTTGACTCTATCTCGTACCCGAGCGCTTGAATTTTTTTTATGTGCTTCCATACTGCAACTCGGCTTATCTTTAGCACCTCGCTTAGGTCTTCTCCTGAGAGGTACTCCGAATGGTGCGCCTTGAGAAACTGCAGTACCTTGATCAGACCGACGTTTTCATGAGCTGTGTATGACATAGAACAATGAAGCTTGGATTCTGGGATGATTTAAAATTTTTAAAAAACCTGCTGATCTTGTATAGTTTTTGGAAAATTAAAAGCCAATATCGATGTCATATCCACCACCGCCGTCTCCGCCCATGTCTCCTCCCGAATCGCCCATATCTCCTCCGGCATCACCCATCTGATTTTCTGCACCCGGGGGGATCTGGTCTTGCGGGACATAGTCGTGCATTTGCGAGCCCATCATTGAAAACATTGTTGAAAACATCATCATGTCCATTATTCCAAAGAACATCATCATTGGGAGCATTGACTTGTTGGATTCCATGAACCCTTCAAGCTTTTTCTTGTCGCCTGATTTGTACAACTGGACCATCTGTTCCCAGTTCTGCTGCATCTCGTGGACTCTGTGCTCCAACTCGTTTGAGCCCTTGTCTGTGATTTGCATCTCGATTTTTTCTCCACCAAAGAGTCTCTTTTTCTTATCCACACGGATCATTCCTCTCTCTTCGAGTTTCTCTAAAATCTTGTTTAGCTCCTCTGGTTCGATTCCCGTCTTGTTTTTTATCTTGTCAAACTTTTTGGCACCTTTTTTAATTGCGCCCAAGACGATGACGTCTTTTGGTTCCTCTTCCACGATACTAGTTGATGCTGTCTCTATAAAGAATTTTCCGATAAATTATAATCTGTTTTGTACATACCTGTATTGTGGACATAGACCCAAACACGGATGACGAAATAAGGCAAATCCTGTCACTCAAGAACGTAGCTGTGGTGGGAATGTCAAAAAATGCCGAAAAGGCAGCACATTACGTGCCAAAATACCTGCAGACCCAAGGATACAACATAATGCCGGTAAACCCGACTGCTGATGAAATACTGGAGAAAAAATGTTATTCGTCTCTGCAAGACGTTAATCAACAAATTGACATTGTCGATGTGTTTAGGCCGTCAGACCAAGTCATTCCTGTAGTGCAGGAAGCAATAAAAAAGAAACCCAAAGTCATCTGGCTCCAGGAGGGAATCCACAACCCTGAGGCAGAAGACATGGCACGAAAGGCCGGAATAAAAATAGTGTTCAATAGATGCATGCTTGCTGAGCATCAGCGGTTGTTCTAATGGCAGATGCGACTTTCGATGATTTTTTTAAATCATTGCAGGAACTAATCAAATCATACGAGAAAAAAAATCTAATGATAAAAACTCAGTCTGACATTGAATCAAACATAGTGCGTCTTTTTGGGGAGCAGATGAGTTCCCTTGCACGCGCACAGAGCGGACTTGATGACGTTTCTGAACTTGCGTGCACCACTGCCGAACATCATCCCTACTGGAACGTTTTGTATCATGCGTGCCAAATATCTAAGATAACGCTTGACAAATGGGACGGAGAGTTAACAAAAGAGGAACTGGATGAAATCTCTTGGTCTATTGACGAGCTAAAAAACACTTGCGAAAAACTCAAAGCGAGACCGCAAAATGATCACACGCACTAGGCAGAGATAAATAGCTAAAAACACAATTTGTATCTGTGCCAATAAAAATTGGAATTATCGGCAAGACAAATACTGGCAAGACAACCTTTTTCAATTCCGCCACACTTTCATCGGCAGAAATTTCCACTTATCCGTTTACGACAAAAAAACCGGAGTCCAGTCTCACTAACGCAATCTCGTTGTGCGTTCACCACGAGTTCAACGTTGTGGATAATCCAAAAAATTCAAAATGTGTTGACGGGTGGAGATACATTCCAATTGAGCTAATTGATCTACCTGGGCTGATCAAAGACGCATGGCAGGGAAAGGGGCTGGGCAATCAGTTTCTTTCAGTTGCCGCACAGGCAGATGCGTTGCTTCACGTAGTTGATGTGTCTGGTGGAATCGACTCTTCAGGCAAAATATCTGAGGCGGGAACGGGTGATCCGATATCTGACTTTGCGGATATAGAAGAGGAGCTAATCATGTGGTATTTGAAAATCCTCGAGGGAAACCGCGACAAGGTCTCAAAGGTAATTCACACTGGAACCGACAAAATCATAGCGATTGCTGACTTGTACCGCGGAATAGGCGTGCACAACTCCCATGTAAAGGAGGCACTACACGCTGTTGGAATCGAGGACAAGGAGTTTGATGACATTGACTTTCAGGAAAGCAAAAAATTTGCGACCATTCTTCGCAAGATATCAAAGCCGTCGCTGATAGTTGCAAACAAAATAGACGTTGAGGGCGCTGACAAGAACTTTGCGCGATTACGCGAGCGCTACAACGACACAATCGTGGTCCCTGCAAGCGCTGACAGCGAACTATCGCTCCGACGCGCAGAGCAAAAGGGACTCATAAAGTATTCCCCGGGTTCTGAGCAGTTCAACATAGTGAAGCCTGATGAGCTAAGCTCAAAACAGAAAAACGCACTTGACTTTATCACAAAGGAAATCATGGGAGAATACATGCGAACCGGAGTCCAGTTTGCAATTAATGTCACAGTATTCAAACTGCTAAAAATGAACGCAATCTATCCTGTGGCAGATGAGGAAAAACTCTCAGACAGAAAGGGCCGAGTTCTGCCCGACTTGATCTTGCTAAAGGACGGTGCTACCGTTGCAGACCTTGCCAAGGAAATTCACAGTGACCTTACCAAGGGGCTGCTTTATGCAAAGGATATTCGGTATAATCTGCGCCTCCCAACAACGTACCAACTCCGGGACCGTGACGTCATATCCCTGGTTTCAGCATCTACAAAAAAATCTAGCTAGCGTCTGATAGAATTTTTTCTTTCTTCATCCAGATTGTTTTATTTTTGTGATCCAAAAGAACTATGTTCATCTGTGAAATCTGATCACGAATCTTGTCTGCCTCTTGGTATTGCTTTTGCACTCGCAGCGTTTCACGTTTTTTAAGTAAATCTGTGATTGACTGTTTTTCCTGATCCGTTACTTTTTGCACTGATAATCCAAGAATGTCCGACATTCTCTCAAATTCTGGCAGGCCAACATCTGCAATTGATCTTGTCATGGATTCTAATGCCGCTATGCGGTTTATTCCCTTGACTAGCTTGAAAAAGGCACTTACTGCCAAAGACGTGTTAAAGTCGTCCTCTAATGCAGAGTCAAATTCCTGACTACACTCGCGGACAATGTCCGATATTTCTGAAGTATCTCCTGTACCGTCTGCCATTATCATCTCGTAATACGCAGTCTCAACCTGGCGCCACTTGACGAGGTTCTCCTTTAGAAGATCCTCTGAATAATCGATTGGCTTTGAGTAATGCCCTGAGAGGCAAAATAGTCTAATCACGTTCGGGCCCCAGTTTTCCAAAACATGCCTTACTGATTTTATGTTCCCAAGTGACTTTGACATCTTTTCTCCGCCTATTGTCACCATTCCTACGTGCATCCATGTCTTTGCGAGTGGTTTTTTTGTAAATGCCTCTGACTGCGCTATTTCGTTTTCATGGTGTGGAAAGATCAAATCTCTTCCGCCACCATGAATTTCAAACTCCTCCCCCAAGTATCTGAGGCTCATGGCAGAACATTCTATGTGCCAGCCTGGCCTGCCATTGCCCCAGGGGCTGGGCCACACCGGTTCGGAATCTGCGAATTTCCATAATGCAAAGTCCAGCGGATCGTTTTTAGTCTCATCGATTCCTATTCTTGCTCCAGATATCAAATCATCCGTCTTCTTTTTTGAGAGCTTGCCGTATTCTGCAAACTTTGATACGCTATAGTACACTCCGTTCTTTGAAACATACGCAAATCCCAAGTCAATCAAATTCTGTACGAGTTTTATCATGTCTGGTATGTGCTCAGTCGCCTTTGGGTACGTGGTTGCCCGCTTGATGTTCAGTCTGTCAAAATCCTCAAAGTAGTGATCAATGTATCTGGAGCTGATTTCAAGCGCTGATACTCCCTCGGTGTCTGCGCGGTTGATTATCTTGTCGTCCACATCTGTGAAGTTTTGGACAAAATTTACAGAGCATCCCTTTGATTCCAAGTATCGCCTCAGTGCATCAAACACTATTATGGTTCGCGCATGACCAATATGGGATTCGTCATATACGGTAACGCCGCAAAGGTAAATTCGAATGTTTTTTGCTGAAATTTCTTGCTCCTTTGTGCTCAGCGTATCGAGAATTCTCATTTTTCACTAACCTCATAACCTTGACGGCATTATTCTCTTGTGTTCACTTTTTTTGTATAGTTGATGGATTTTTTCGATTTTGTCCTTGTCGACTTGCGTTGTTATGTGGATATCGTCAAGTGACATGTTCTTGTCTGCCATGCAGTACAGAACAGAGTCGATTTCCTCGTATGATGCGCCAATCTCTTCTTCTGCAATGTGTCCCTTCCAAAGATGAGGGCTGCTCTTTTTTTGTATGATTGATTCTTTTACTCCTAAATGCTTTGCAAGGCCCCTGATCTGGGTTTTGTACAGCGACACGATTGGCAAAACATCCGCACTGCCGTCTCCGAACTTTGTAAAGTATCCGATTAGTTGCTCTGACTTGTCGCTTGATCCCATTACTAGATAGTTTTTCAGATTCGCATGATAATACAAAAGAGTGGCGCGAATTCTTGCGCGAAGATTTCCAAGCGACTTTTCTTCAGGCTCCAAAATGTTTGCAAACTGTGAATGAATCAGACTGATGTCGATTAGCTTGTAGTCTAGTCCGAGCTTGTCGACTATGTGCAGCGCATCTTCGGTTTCCTCCTTTGGCGAGACCCGACTGTCTGGCATTAGCAGCGCAAGCGATTTTTCCTTCAATGATTTTGCGCAAATGTGTGCAATTACTGCCGAATCTATTCCTCCGCTTAGGCCAAAAACCAAGCCGCTTGCACCTGACTTTGCAATGCTGTCCGCAAGAAACGACTCTATGCTGTTTTGTATTTTAGAATAATCCAAGTTAGTTATCTCGTCTAGAATTTTTTGATTCACTGGATTATGTTTGAAATATTGCCTAAAAATAGTATTGGCTAAATGTCAATATAGATTCCGTCGTTTCTTGCCTCTACTTTGTACGTCTGAAGCTTGACTCCCTTGAGGTAATCCTTTAGCTCGCCAGTCTTGATGTTGTAGTGCCAAAAGTGCAGTGGGCATTCAACGATGTCTCCTTCGAGTGCGCCAGATGCGATTGACGCGTCCTGATGCACGCACACTGAGTCGATTCCATGGTAGCCGTCCTGGTTGAAAATCGCAATCTTTTTTTCGTCTATCTCGAATTCCTTTCCCTTGCCGCTTGCAATGCTTCCCTTTTCGGCTACTTTTTTCCAGACCATAATCCAAAGGCAATCGTTGGTGGTTATTTAGATTACTGAACCGGTGACGTGAAATGGTTTCTGGCTTGCCAAAAACACACATGATAAGATTTTTTAGTGCTGGATCTTGCGGTATCGTATTGAGCAAAGTAAAGAGCCCTGAATTGGCAGAGCAGGGAAAACTTTCATACGAGTGGGCAAGGGACCACATGCAGATTCTGAATAACACTATTAGCAGATTAAAGAAATCACAGCCGCTAAAGGGGCTCACAATCGGATTCTGCCTTCACATCACAAAGGAAACATCCGTTCTGCTGATGGGCGCAAAGGAACTCGGGGCAAACGTTGTTGCATGCGCCGGAAATCCACTCACCACACAGGATGACATTGCTGCATTTTTGGCGTCAAGTGGAATCAACATCTATGCTTGGGGCAACGAAACCACAGAAGAATATGACTGGTGCATTGACCAAGTGCTGGATCACAAACCAATCATACTGACCGATGACGGCGCAGACATGAACGTAAAGGCTCATTTTGATAAAAGATACAAGACCATGAAAGTTCTTGGCGCAACAGAGGAAACAACTGCCGGCGTCACAAGAATAAAGGCAATTGAAAAGAAAGGAAAACTGCGATACCCAGTAATTGTCGTAAACGAGGCATACACAAAACACATGTTTGATAATAGATACGGCACCGGCCAGAGCACCGTCGATGGATACTTGCGCGCAATGAATTTGCTCTTTGCATCAAAACGAGTAGTCGTTGCAGGATATGGCTGGGTAGGACGCGGAGTTGCGGAAAGATGCCGCGGAATGGGCTCAAAGGTGATAGTGACCGAGGTTGATCCTGTAAAGGCACTAGAGGCACACATGGACGGCTTTGAGGTCTTGACAATGTCTGACGCTGCAAAAATCGGAGACATTTTTGTCACCTGCACCGGAATGACCGATGTTATTCGGAAAGAGCACCTGCTTGCAATGAAGAGCGGCGCAATAGTTGGAAACGTTGGACACTTTGACGTTGAAATTGACAGTGACTTTTTGCTAAACCAGTCAAAATCCACAAAGGAAGTAAGGCCAAACCTTGACGAATGCGTGCTGAAAAACGGCAAGAAAATCTATCTGATTGGCAAAGGAAGGCTGGCAAACTTGGTAGCTGCAGAGGGTCACCCACCAGAAGTCATGGCACAGTCGTTCTCAAACCAAATCCTCTCCATCATGTACATTCTCAAAAACCACAAAAAAATCGGAAACAAAGTGATCACAGTCCCAAGCGAAATTGACACACAGATTGCAATTGACGCACTAGATGCATTCGATGTCAAAATTGATTCCCTAAACAAAAAGCAGCTTGCCTACAGAGAAAACTGGTAAAGCTTCATAACATACGTTAGCGAAATTTCATACATTGAGAAAAAAAGCAATCATAACCAGCGCGCTTCCATATGCGAATGGCGAGATCCACCTGGGCCACGTTGCATCTACGTATCTTCCGGCAGACGTAACAACTAGATTTCTAAAAATGAACGACGTCGAGGCGTACTATATCTGTGCATCCGACGACTTTGGGACTCCAATTCTGCTCCAGGCAGAAAAGGAGAAAAAAACCCCACAGGAATACGTTGCGCACTGGAACAAGCGCGATTATGACGATTTTACCGCGTTTGATATTGGATTTGATTTCTTTTACCGCACCAGCTCGCAGGAGAACATCGACTTTGTAAGATATGTCTTCAACAAGCTGGTCAAAAATGGCCACATTTACGAGTCCGAAATAATCCAGTTTTACTGCAAAAACGACAACAAGTTCCTGCCTGATAGGTACGTCACAGGAACATGCCCGTATTGCAAGGCGGATGATCAGTATTCTGATTTGTGTGAAAAATGTGGGCGCGTTCCAGAGGAAATTGAAAACCCAAAATGCGCAATCTGCGGTGCCGTCCCAGTAAAGGAAAAGACGTCACACTACTTTTTCAAGCTGAAAACCTTTGGTGATGCGTTATACAAGTGGCTTGATGAAAACCAAAACCTGCAAAAAGACGTAAAAAAATACGTGCAAAACTGGATCACATCCGGACTGGTTGACTGGGACATAACGCGAGACATCTCTTGGGGCGTGCCAGTGCCCGGTGACGAATCGAAGGTCTTCTATGGGTGGTTTGACAATCACCTGGCATACATTTCGACTGCGGTAAAATTCCTAAGCGACAAGGGAATAAACGGAAAGGAGTTTTGGAATTCTGCTGACATCTATCATTTCATTGGAAAGGACATCGTGTATCATCACTACCTGTTTTTGCCTGCAATGAGACTTGGAATGGATCAAGAGTACAAGCTGCCCGACTACATCCCGACACGTGGACATCTCACACTGCAGTCCAAAAAAATCTCAAAGAGTCGAAACTGGTACATTGGTCTAAAGGAATTTCTGGAATTTTATCCTGCTGACTATCTGCGATTCTATCTTGTCTCAATAAACCCGTACTCGCAGGACGATCTGAACTTTGACTGGGACGACTTTGCGGTAAGGATTAACTCGGAATTGATTGGAAACCTTGGCAATCTTGTGAACCGGGCACTTGGGTTCACAAAGAAAACATTTGATGGAGTAATCCCGTCGCCAGATGATTATGACGACAAGGACAAAGACGCCGAGGCGAAAATACTGGGGCTTGCGTCCGAACTGTCAGACCTGATGAACCAGAATCACCTTGACCGTGCACTGAAAAGAATAATGGAGTTTTCCACTTTCTTTAACCAGTACTTTCAGCACAAAGAGCCCTGGAAGAAGGGGCCTGGAACAAACACGTGCGTGTTTTTGTCAGTAAACGCAGTCCGCTCTATAGCAATAGCACTGTATCCGTTCTTGCCAAAATCCGCTGAAAAAATTTGGCAGCAAATTGGGCTGTCTGGCACGGTGTCGGAAAAACAATGGGATGAAATTTCCAAGATTTCAGTAAATCCGTCTCATAAACTGGGTGACATAACTCCTGTCTTTGCCAAAATCGAAGAAGAAGACATCAAAAAGCGAAAAGAAAAGTTTGCAACAAAGTAGAATACCGAGAATTTCAACTCGCGGATTTTATTCTCTGGATTCTGGAAAGGCACTGAAGAAAAAATCATACGATCTGTATCCGAAAAAGTTCTTTGAAACACTTGGAAATATTCAGGAAATCACAATAATGATTCATGGGTTGCGAAACAACAAGTCCGGCGCCCTTACAAAATTCTCAATTGCGCAAAGTCGGCTGGAGCAATTAGGATACCGGTATCCGGTGGTTGGGTTTAGCTACGACTCTAACACAAAAGGAGTACAGTACAAGTCTTGCGAAAAAAAAGCAACCGATATCGGAAGAATAATTGCAAAAAAGAACGGCGGCAATCTTGCAAAATTCATAACTGACACCAAGAAAAAATTCCCTTACCTGAAAATTCGATTGATGGGCCATTCTCTTGGGTCTGAAGTAATAGTTCACACCATGGCAAATCTCAAGAACAAACGCGACATTGTTGAAAGCGTTTACTTTTTCGGTGCATCTGTTCCGGCAGATTATGTTGGACCAAAAAAGTTTGGCAAAATACTCCAGAACACGGTAAAACAAAAAATCACAAATTATTACAGCCCGCACGATGAAGTTCTAAAATACGCATTTTATGGCGGTCTGATTGAAAAGCCGCTTGGCTATCAGGGTGCATCTGGAAAATCCGTGCCTAAATACGCACAAAAAAGGGTAAGCCCAAAAAATCACCGATTCGTAAGCTATTCTGCAGTGCTGAAATTGTTTCCCTGAATTACCTTTTGGGGAATTGAATTGGCGTTATATTCTAATTATGCCAATTTTGGGTTAAACCATGGCAAAGTCTGTCAATTTTGTTGTGCTTGGGGATCAATCGATTGCTGCACAATTTGGGAAAAAAGGAACCGCGACAGACATGACCATGTATGACAAAAAGGAGCTTGGCGCCATCCGGACATACACTGCGCCAAACGGATTCCCAGAAAAAGTCCAGCCACTCCTGCAGACAATCAACCTGGCAGAGTATGTAGTATTTCACATAAACAAGCTTGACAAGTTTGCCGGAGAGCAAATCATAGCACTTGACATGCTAAAGAAAAAACACGGAATCATATCCCACACGTATGATGTGGATGAGAACATGCTGAATACCATGATAAAAAACACTGTTTTGGAAAATTACATCAGAACCGATCCAGATAAAGTAAAAGAGGAAATGGACAAGTTTGAGCAAATATCAAAAGAAGGACCTGCTCGAATAGTGATTGACCACTGCTTTGACGTAAAGGGAGTTGGAACCGTAATTCTGGGAAAAGTAGAACAGGGAAAAATAAAACAGTATGACAATCTCAAGCTACTGCCTGCTGGACTTGATGTTATGATAAAGTCAATTCAAATGCACGATGACCCAGTCGATGAGGCGGTGTCCCCTGGAAGGGTAGGACTTGCGGTAAAGGGTGTTACCCCGGACCAAGTAAGCCGTGGCGATATCATCTGTGCGCCGTCAAGTGAGCAGATCTCAACTGAAATCGAGATTGATTTTGTGAAGAGTCCTTTTTACAAAGGCGATATTGCACAAAACCAAATGTGCCTTGTAAATATTGGCCTCCAAATCAAGGCTGCCAAATTTGCCTCAATCAGCCCTCTGAAACTCACCCTGGACAAGCCTGTGGTGTACAACAAGGGCGACATTTGCGTGATTCTCAAGCCCGAATCCCAGTCAATCAGACTGCTTGGAAGCGGGCAAATCCGATAGCCTTGCGTAACTCATCAATTGCATTTGCAGGCAAAACCCAAGCAAGATGATAAAAAATAACGTGAAAAAAATAATCTGCAAAATTCTATATTGTCGGTTCAGGTAATCCCTGCCATGAAGGGGCTAAGAGCATGTCCTATTTGCCCAAAATGCGGCTCAAAAAAGTTTGAACGACTGACTGGCGAGAACGTACAGGTGCGATGCATTGGGTGCAACAAAATCATCTCGATTTGATTTGGTTTGGCTCGGTTATCGTGTGACTGTCGATCGACTGCAGATCTAACAGCGCCTTTAGTTTTTATTTCCAATGTTTTTAGGTCTAGGCATGGCAAAAACATGGAAGGATTCGGATATCAATTTAGATCCTATAAAAAATCAAACAATCGCAGTAATAGGCTATGGCATCCAAGGCGATGCGCAGGCAAATAATCTCAAGGATTCAGGATTAAAGGTAATAATTGGGCTAAAGGAAGGAAGCCCAACTTGGAACAAGGCCAAAAGTGACGGGCATACTGTCATGTCTGTTTCAGAGGCTACAAAAAAGGCAGACATTATTCACGTTTTGATTCCAGACATGATTCAGGCCAAGGTTTACCGCGAGGAAATCGAACCAAACCTCTCAGCCGGAAAGGCATTGTCGTTCTCACACGCAGCTGCAATTCACTGGGAGTGGATAAAGGCACCTGACAACGTGGATGTGATAATGGTTGCACCAAAGGGTCCGGGCTCCAAAGTTAGGGAGACATACCTCGATGGATTTGGAACGCCTTCAATCGTTGCAGTGTACCAAGACAAAACAGGTCAAGCCTGGAATCGAACACTTGGAATTGCAAAAGGAATTGGTTCGGCAAGAGCAGGACTGATCCAAACTACATTCAAAGAGGAAGTTGAAACCGACTGGTTCGGCGAGCAGGCTGATCTTTGCGGAGGATGCGCATCAATGGTCACAAACGCATTTGAAACACTAGTCGAGGCAGGATACCAGCCAGAAATTGCATACTTTGAGGTATTGCACGAACTAAAACTAATCGTCGATATGATACAGCGATATGGAATCAACGGCATGTGGAGGCGAGTCAGCGAAACCGCAAGATATGGCGGACTGACAAGGGGCCCACTGGTTATGGATAAAGACGTAAAAGCAAAAATGAAAAAAGTTCTTGACATGATTCAGGATGGAACATTCAACGAGGAATGGATTTCAGAATATCAAAAGAACGGCAAAAATGCGTTTGACAGATACATGAAACAGCTGGACTCGCACCAAATAGAACAAGTCGGCAAGAAAATGCGACAAATGATGTGGCCTGATTCTAAAGAATAATCAGAGCTTTCTTAATTTTGTAACGCCCGTATTGATGTGATTAATTATGGTATCAAGCGGCGTTCCAGGACCAAATACTCCTGAGACTCCTGACTTTTCTAATCCCTTTTTGTCCTCGTCTGGAATTACTCCTCCTCCAAGCACCAGTACATCCTTGATTCCCTTTTTGTGCAATTCCTTGACAACTCTTGGGAACAGAGTGTTGTGGGCTCCATTAAGTAGGCTTAGGGCAACTGCGTCAACGTCTTCGTCTTCGGCAATCTGCGCAACGCGCTCAGGCGTGGCAAAAAGCCCCGAATAAATGACTTCCATTCCTGCATCTCTAAATGCCCTGCACAGAACAAGCGCGCCTCTGTCGTGACCGTCAAGGCCGAGCTTTGCAACTAGGATCTTGATTCGTCTTGGCGCGAGTTTTTGTGTCATGTTATCCATTGATAGCGGCGTATTTTAAAAGTTAACTAGACTGCGTGTTCGCCGGTCTTGCCGTTTTTTATTTTTGTCAGGTGTGCTATTGGGCATGCGTAAATTATGCCGTCGCCTGTCTGACCAGTCTTTGCTCCCTTGGAAATCGCGTTGGTTATGGCGTCAACGTCTTTGTCTTTGCAAATTATTTCGATTTTTGTTTTAGGAATTAGTGCACTTGTCTTAAACGTGCCAGGCCTTCCGCCAGATGTGTGTCCGTGGGACAGGCCCGATATCTCAACTTTAAACATGGAAAATGAAACAATTCCAATCTGCTCTAGCTCGTTTTTTACCTGCTGCAGTTTGGTACTCCTGAAAACTGCCTCGACTTTTAGCATATGTTATGATACTAAAATCATAATAATTTAAACATATGACATGTTCATTTAGAAATCTGCCCGAACGCTTTGATCCAAAGAAAAATTATAAATCTACATAAAGGCAATCATTTTACCTAACTCATGCAGGTACTGCCACTCCACTATGACCTGACGTTCGAGCCGAACCTGAATAATTTTACATTTACTGGAAAAGAAATAATCGACATAAAAATATCAAAGCCAACCAGAATAATCTCGCTCAATTCAGCAGAACTCAAAATAAAAGGCTGCCATGTCATATCGAACAACCAAAAAATTAATGCAAAAACAAAACTGGATGAAAAAAATGAACTGCTGACAATCACAATTCCAAAGAAAATATCCGGCACCGCAAAAATTCTTATCGATTATACTGGAATTCTCAACGACCGACTAGTCGGCTTTTATCGAAGCCAGTACAAGGACAAAAACGGGAAAATAAAGTACCTCGCAACAACCCAGTTT
>SCVO01000119.1 GCA_004322465.1 Candidatus Nitrosotenuis sp. | reverse complement strand
CCAAAGAATCGTTACAGCGACTCAAAAACACGACGTTCACACTAGCAAGGTTTTAGCAAACGAACTAGCCGAAGTCCGCAAGGTCTCAAAAATGCTAGGAAACGTAAGAATGGCACTAGAGCAAATCGAACTCAGACTAACAACCTTCCACGACCTAGGAGACACCGTAGTCACAATAGCACCTACAATCGGTCTAATGAGAAGCCTCAAGTCTTCACTTGGCAAATTTATGCCAGAGGCAGACCGCGAGTTAGGCATGATGACAGAGATGTTGAATGGTCTAATGATGGAATCATTCCAAGGCGAAGGCGCATTTGGTATGGATCAATCCATGAACGAAGAATCTGAAAGGATTCTAGAAGAAGCAGCAGCAGTCGCAGAATCATCTGTTGGTGACAGATTCCCATCAACACCTGTAAGCACAAAAACTGCAACCTCATCAAGATACGTATAGGTATCTTTTTCTCTTTTCTTAATTTTTAAATAATTTAGGCTTCTGGCCGCGAATCCTTGATGGTCTTTACCTTGTTGGCTTCGCTCTCTACTACAGAATCAATGTTTGCAAGCCTGTTTCGCAGGTTGTTTATGAGAACTCCGACCTCGTCTGCCTCCCTTTCTACCATGGATCTTTTGTTGGACAGGTCTCTAATTCCGCGGTTCTCCTCCTCGATGTATTCGCCTACTTTGACCAGTTTTTCCTTTAGGTTTTTGATGTCAACTGACTCGTCTTCTATCTCCTTTTCTAATTTGGTACGCTTGTCTTTGAGGTTTTTAATCATCAAGCCGACATAGTCGATTGCCTCTTCCAGCTTTGTACGCTTGTTGATGAGGTCGCCAATACCGATATCCGAGTCGGAAACGGCTAGTTTTTCAGGAGTCTTTGCCTGTTCCGCTGTGAATCCAGGTTTTTCTTGTTCCATCATGCCTGCATCTTGTTGGGCAGATTCACCCTTCTTAAATTTTTCAAACATTATACCACGGATTCTCGTAAACTATACAGAATAATTACTAATAAACATAAAGTTGTGATCAAAACCTTGCTTTTGGCAAAATTTCTAGCAACTGCACAAAACCTTGCTTTTTATCCCCCGCACCAAAAAATACCCAATTTCAGGGTGTTTCAGGGCTTGAAATGCCTGTTCCGCTGTGCGTTCCGCTATGAAGTTTCAAAATGTCCCTGATTAATCTCGCTCTCTATTAGTATAGCATGTCAAAACAACAATACCGCTCAGAAATGGGCATAATGGGTGATATCTTAGATGTCGCCATGGAAGGAGGAAGACAAGGAACTATTGTCTCCGCAATATCAAGAAGAGCAAATCTGTCGCACTATGCCGTGATAGAAAAATGTGAAAAACTATCCAGTGCAGGCTTGGTGGAATCTGTAAGGACGGACAAAAATCGCCTTTATACGATAACCGAAAAAGGCCTACAGTTTGTCCAAGAATTCCGAAGATTTCAGTCCGTGCTCGATTCCATGAATCTAAGGTATTAAACTATGAACAACCAAGAGATGGTGCTCTGTAGCCTACAGGAGACCTCTGACGTAGAAGAGGGAATGATTTTTGTAAGGATTACAGATATTATCATTAGAATGCTAAAGGTACCACTTCTAGCCATAGGCATAATTCTTGCAGTAGTACTGCCTGCACAACATTCGTCTGGCTCGCTGAAAACCCTTGATCTCATCGTTTATCCTGATGGCACTACTCATGTTTCGCAACAATCCACTGCGGATATCCAAGATCCAGAGCTAACCGTGAACCTGTTTGGGAAAACAATTGATAATTTTGTAGCCCAAGACCAAGACGGGTTGTTATTGACGTACGAGATTAACGGCAAGAATGCCAAAATTCAAACATTTGGAGCTTCTTCAGTTTCTATAGATTATGATAGTTATGACCTTGTTTCAAAAGAAGGCAAAATCTGGACATTTAAGATTGATTCACCAATAGATTACACTCTGATAATGCCAGAGGACACGGTCATAGTCGGAATGTCCAATTTTCCAGATCTAGTTGAAACATTAGACAACAAACCACATTTGTCGCTATCGCCTGGGCCAAACGAAATAAACTATTTCTTTGGAGTTTCAGGGCCTGCGCAATCTGCCTCCGAGTCAATTGCAAAATCCAAAACTCTAATTGAACAGCTAAACGACAGCGGAGTCAAAACACCACTGGCAAAGGCAAAACTTGATCAAGCAGTTTCGGCATTTGATAATAAAAAATATTCTGATGCCGTCAAATTGGCATTAGAATCAGAGCAACTCGCAGTTCAGGAACAAAAATCAGCCCAAGACAATACCAACTCTACAAACACTACATTTGATACTTTGAGCAAAAATATAGTGGGCATCGCTACATCTGTTGCAGCGATTGGAGGTGCTCTTACCACAATTACATTAATCATAAAAAGGACCAAACACGCAGTCAAAAAAACAATCGAGCCCATTTTGGTGAGCAGAGACGCAAACCCTGAATCGGAAGACGAGATCGGCGTAGATACTGCTCAATCAGAACAAGAGATGAGGGAAGATGACAAAAAACTCGTCGTTTTTCTTGACCAAAACGGAGGCCAGGCATTTGAAAAAGACCTGCGCAAAAAATTCCTCTTGCCAAGAACCACGATGTGGAGGGCGGTAAAACGACTTGAAAGACAAGGTATTATTGAGATAGAAAAAAAAGACTTTCAGAATTTGGTAAAACTAAAGAAAAGGGAGGGAGCATGATGAAAACAAAACTCTCGATTATTTTGACTGCCTTGGTTGTAAGTATGATATTTTCCGCAGTACCGACAGTACTTGCAGATTCCCAGCTAGATTCGCTTGTTAATATTGCAACACAGGCAAGAACTCAAGTAAAACTTCAGCTGGATAGAGCAGGTAATGTTCCAGACGACATCAAGTTGTTGTATGATCAGGGCAACTCTGAAACCGAACTGCTGATTAGTTCAGTAAAGCAGCAGGACGTAGAGCAATCAAAACAGCACTTTTTGTCGGCAATGAGAATTTTCAAGCAAATAAGCATGACATTTTCTTCAACCGCAAAGGCAGCTGCACCACAAGTAGCGCAACCCGTACAATCTCCAACTAGTAACATTAACTACAAAGCCTCAATCACTAGAATGGAAAATTATATCACTACACTAAAAGAACTGGTTGCAAAAAATAACATCTCAGTTGATTTTACAAGTCTAGACGAGTCGATCCAAGATGCCAAGGATAACATTGCAAAAGGAGACATGGCATCTGTTGCAAAAACATATGATGATCTAAAAATTGCAATAACTGATACTCAAAACCTGATTAGAGAAAAAACCAACCAAAAGCTAGTTGACAAAGCAAAATCCTTTGCAAATGAATACATTGTAAAAATCGACACGATGATCAATCATGCAAAGGAACTGGGAATATCTGATGATGATGTGGCAAAGCTAAAGCAGGTAAAAGAAGCACTTTCAACTACAAACGATCCGTCTCAAATTGTCATTAGAGTGCAAAGAATAATCACAATTAACGTTGAGCTTAAAGACTCAAAAAATCAAAAGCCCGCAGAAATAAACACGCAAACCGTGCCTGCTGATCTTACCAAAACCGAAAATGCATCTGAAAAAGCCACATCTGCAGATCAGAACATAAAGCAAGAACAAAAGAAGGAAACCAAGACTGCGACCTCTCCTCAGATTGACAAACTCGAAGCAAGACTTGCGAAGCTTGAACCAAGCATAGATAACAACATACAGGCAAAATTTGATAATGCAAAATCCATGCTAGCTAAACTCAAAGACCAGGCATCAAATAGCATAGACCAAAGAACAATCAAATCATTGGATGCCCTGATTGGAGAAATCGAAAGTTATGTGGATTCTCAAAACACGAATCCTGACTCAGGTATGGATCAGGGTACAACAGATTCCGCCAAAACAGATACCAAAAACCCGTCAGATTCCTCAAAAGACCATCCAAAACAAAAACGCTCAAAAGATCAAAAGCACTAACAGTTCACATAAACTTCATATACATTTTCTAGATCAAGCAAGTTAGATGGCTTCTAGGCAAATTACTGCCGGTGTTGGAATACCGATGATTGTAGTTGGGGCATTGATGGCATTTTTGTGGGCACCGACGAATGTAGAATTTTCAGAAATCATAGAGTTTGTCGGCAGTCTAATTGGAATACTGGGGGTAGTCTTCTTTGTTGCGGGCCTCTTTTACACAAAAGAACCGATAATTTCCTAGATTTACTCAGTCCGGAGATCTATGATTAAATAATGACCTAAACTAGATCGTCCTACTTGAAAGTCAGACTGTTTGAGATATTCACTTCGTTGGAAGGAGAAGGAATTTTGTATGGAACAAAAACTCTTTTTGTAAGATTGGCAGGATGTCCATTTACCTGCTTTTATTGTGACACGAAAGACTCACTTCCGCTGGATTCCGGACAAGAATACGATCTTGAGGAGGCACGTGTTCTCTTGGACAAACACCTTGAAGGCAATACATACAAGGTAAATTTCACCGGTGGCGATCCCCTGATTCAGCACGAGGCAGTAGCAGAGCTTGCAAAATACATTAGATCAAAACACATTCCGACATACCTCGAATCATCCTGCTTTGATCACAAAAGATTCAGTCACGTTTTACCGCATATGGATTTTGTCAAAATCGAGCTAAAGACACTTGATTCGGAATTTGTTGATGCAAAACATTATTCCACACTTTTAGAAAATGCCTTGGAATGTCTCAGGTTGGCAATCGCATCTGAGAAGATAACCTACATCAAAATTGTGGTAAGTGCAAAAACAGAATCGGAGTCATTTAAAGAACTGGTCCAAAAGATCTTCAAAATAGCCAAACCTAATGATCTTAAGGGATTTATAATACAACCAACCTACGGAATAGCAGAACCAAATTTGCCAAAACTTTTAGGTTTTTACGATTTAGTGTATCCATATTATAACGAAGTACGCGTAGTGCCGCAGCTCCACAAACTCATAGGAGCACCATGATGAACAAGGAGAGAGTAAAAAAACTCGTAAGAGAGCTAATCATAGAATTAGGCGAAGATCCAACGCGAGAGGGACTACGTGGAACACCGGAGAGAATAGCCGATATGTACGGAGAAATCTTTTCTGGGTATGACTCTGATTCTGAGCTCTCAGTCCAGTTTTCCGAAGACTCGGATACGGTGGTTGTCAAGGACATTACATTTTACTCGATGTGTGAGCATCACATGTTGCCTTTCTTTGGTAAAATCAGCATAGCTTATCTTCCAAACGGCAGAGTCTTTGGAGTATCAAAGCTTGTACGCCTTGTAGAGAAGCACGCAAAGCGGCTCCAGATACAAGAGCGACTGACAAAAAACATCGCGGACGAGCTGTTTTCCCAAGGAGTAAAAGGAGTAATAGTAATGTCTGATGCGGAGCACCTTTGCATGAAAATGAGGGGCGTACGAAACGATGCGACAATGACATCTTGTGCATATCGTGGAATCTATGAAAGAAAAGAAAACCGAGAGGATGTCATAGCCATGATCCGTAACCCAAAACAGTCTCTTTTCTGAGATTTGCAAAAATTAAATAATCTAGTCTAAAGGTAACCTATCGTGGGAGTACACAACAACGTACACATTCCAAAAGAATCGTGGCCATTCTGGACTTGGTTTGCAATAGAGTTCTTCATAGTTTTAGCAGTTGGCGCCCTAAGCTCAAGAGAGGTGGTCAGACTGTTTGAAAAGACATTTGATCCAAGCATGCAAAACTGGCTGTTCTTCGGAGTAATCGGCGCAATCGTCACCACCTGGTACCTGGGAATCAGAAGACTGGTTTTCAAAAGACCAATTCTGGAAAACCGTTGGTAAATTAATTCAAATATTTTGTCTTGTCTTTGATTCCTGCTTTTTTAAAGCCAGCTTTCCTGTTTCGACACGACTCGCATTTTCCACAATGAAGTTTTGTATTGGAATAGCAGCTCCACGTCTTGAAAATATCGTCGCCAAGTGCCTCATATCCATTTTTTATGAGTGTGCTCTTTGAGAGCCCTTCAGAAAAAGGAGTCCACACCTTTACTTTGTTTCTTATCCCGAGTCTTATCCCGTCAATTTCTCCCTGATTGAATGCAGATTCGATTTTTCTGGAAAAGGCAGGTCTGCAATCGGGATATTTTGTATCATCAGTGTGCGCACCATATGCAACAAGCGATGCATTGAGTGTAAATGCCCATGCAGTTGCAATGCTCAAAAAAACACCGTTTCTTATTGGAACAACTATCGAATAATCGAATTTCTCAGGAAGCGATTTTTTTGTATTTGTCAAAACATTGCTTTCTCCATACAGCGTTTTCATAAATCCAATATCGATAATTTTATGCTGTTTTAGCTTTAGGACTTTTGCAACAAATTTTGCGGAACTGATCTCACTTGACGCACGTTGTCCGTAAGAAAACGTGATTCCATACAGATCAAACTTTGGCTTGAGATATGCACCCATGCACAAAGAATCCAAACCGCCACTAAGTATTGCAACAGCCTTTTTCTTCAAATCAGCACCAAGTCATATTATTTTTTGATCTTTGCCCCGTCACTTGGCTTGCAAATTACTACTGTAGAGTCTATTTTTGCAGAAGCAAAACCACGTTTCATGGAATCTGCAATTTTTTGCAGGTTAGACTTTTTTGTTGCAAACGCAATGACCGAAGGTCCAGCACCACTGATTGTCACGCCAAGTGCTCCTGCCCTTAAGGCGTTTTTCTTTACTGCAGAAAATCCTGGAATTAGATGTCGGCGTGCAGGTTCTACTATTATGTCCCTAATTGAAGTTCCAATTAGATTCGAGTCTTTTTGCACAAATCCAACAACAATTGTTGCTGCGTTTGAAAGATTAACAATAGAATCTGCCAGTGCTATATTCTTGGGAATGACGCTTCTTGAAACCTCTGTTTTTTTTGCAGGAACATCAAGTTTTGGTACGGCCACACACAATCTTAGGTCATTCGGCGGAGCAATTTTTATCACGTCTAACGGGCTTGTTCGGACTATCACAAATCCACCTAAGACAGATGCAGAAACGTTATCGTAATGTATGGAACCGGCGCTCGCCATTTCTCCAACACCGGCACATTCGACAAGAGTGTTTGCGTCTAGATTCAGTTTGAACAACTCATTAAACGCAACTGCCGTCGCGGCAGCAGATGCGGCACTACTGCCCATCCCAAATCCGGCAGGAACCCCCTTTCTTATTTCGATCTCAACACCGCTTTTAATTTTGAATTTTTTCATCATATGCTGAACCACGAGTCCCGCGGTATTTTTTTTGGGATCTGTAGGAATTAAATCAGAAGTTATTATTTTGATTCCTTGTTTTTTCTTTGTCAGGGTTACTTCGTCAAAAAATGCATCCAATGCTAATCCAAATACGTCAAATCCAGGTCCGAGATTTGCAGTTGAGGAAGACGCCCTCGCTGTTATGCTAAGTGCCATTAATTCTCCACATCTTCCCCTTGGTTAAGAATTCTACTCAATGCACCTTCCAAGTTAATCATTCCATTGCCAGTTACATTTGACACTGGAATCAATCCTTGGGCAAAACCCCCTATGTTTAGGCTTCTCAGCAGGTTTGTAACAAGGACGTATGTCTCACCGTCGGACTCTAGTGAGATGGTGTCTTCCAATGTTTTTACGTTTGTTGTCCATTTGAGAATCTCCGATATCTTATCTGCAATCAGATCCGTCTTTGTTAGAACGTTGATTGTTGGTATGTTCATCCTGAGCTTTATGGACGTGGCAAGTAGCGCCATAGATACAAAATTTACTGCGGTTGTAACTAGTACCCCGTCATACAAGAACAAACTTACCTTTTCATCGGCGTTGAAATTTTTAACAAAATATGGGCCGCTCGTTCTGTATGCAAACAGCTCTATCTGTCCAGGAGTGTCAATGATGAGATAATCCGGATTGATATTGTCCGCCTGTTGCTGAATTTCGTCTATCTTTGAGGCGATAAGATCACTTGCCATGACTAGCGCCCCATTTGGACCAAGGTCATACTGCTTCATGATGGATACGATATCAACCGAGTCCCTAATGTCGATGTCAGGCGTGTATGGGAGTGATATCACACCGGGATCCAAATTTAGTATTGCCGTAAACGCGCCGTTTCTGGTGTAGTAATCGTGAATTTTTGACGTCAGTGAAGATTTACCGGCACCAGCTGTTCCGGCAACAAAAATTGCTTTCAATTTCTCAAGCTAAGTGTTGATGGCTTATATTTGAATCAATTAGCAAGTCTCTAAAATGAACTGGCGAATCGTAGCTTTTCTAGCTAGTCTTATACCGTTTCTAATAATTGCAATCCAATTCCACATAAAGCCTCAAGACATTTTCGCGGTCGGAATGATCAACTTCCTTGCAGCGTTTGCGGCAATAATGTTCAAGCTTTTCCTGCAGGGCGTAAAATTTCACTACATAGTACGAACGTTTCACGGTTCTCTGGAGTCGTTGTGGAGAACAATCTTTGTTAGAATTGGAAGTGAGTTTGTCACCATGACAACGCCAATGTTTGTTGGCGGCGAGGTGGTCAGGATATACTGGATGAAAAAAAGAGGCATGTCCACAGCAAAAGCATCATGGCTTGGAATTTTTGAGATAGTTACAGAGGTTCTTGCAGCAGGAGTTCTATCAATACTGGCAGGACTCTTTGCATTAGTTAATGGCTATACTATAATCGGAATAGTCGTGCTTGCTGCCGCAATTCCCATTGTGGGGCTCTGGATAGGTCTATTTTTCCTCTCATCAAAAAGAACCTTTCATGTTCCCGGAACATTTTGTAATCTAATAATTAAATTCAGAAAAGAAAAAGGCACACAGTACATAGAAAAAACAAACGAATGGATGAACGACATATGCACTATGAGCAAGGAAAATTTTCAGTCAAAGCAGGTAAAAAAAGCATTTTTTGTAACTTTGATGATATCATTTACTGCTTGGGGAGTTTATGGCGTATCCTTTATGCTGATTGCCGAAAGCACTCGTGCAATTGGCCCGATCAATTCCATTTTTGCAGTCATGGCAGGAAACGCAATTGGGAATCTTCCAATAACCGTTGGAGGATCGGGACTAACAGAATTTAGTATCTGGACATATCTTAACCACATCAATAGCTTTACGCTTGAGCTGCCGCAAAACAATGTAGACTGGAACACAATCATTGCTTGGAGAATTGCAACTTACCAAATTCCAATTCCGATTGCTTGGTTTCTGTTGATGAAAATGGCATTAAGAAAATACAACAAACCTCAATAGGAATTTATCTTTCGCAACAAACCTCAAGATGTGTCGTTTAGAGGAAAAACAGTCGTGATTACGGGCGCATCCAGCGGAATAGGCGCAGCGTCCTGCATTGAATTTGCGAAAAAAGGCGCAAATCTTGCTTTGGTTGCAAGACGAAAAGAAAAACTAGTGGAATTGGAAAAAACACTTGTCAAGTTTGGCATCAATACCTCGGTCTGTGAATGTGACGTCTCAGACAAAACGCAGGTCCAAAAAATGAGCTCCCAAGTAATGGAAAAATTTGGGGGGATCGACGTCTTGGTAAATAACGCGGGCTTTGCGATATATGGTACGGTTTCTGATCTGACAATCGAAGAAATTGAATCACAAATGGAGACAAATTATTTTGGCATGGTATACTGCACCAAGAAATTTCTTCCAAAAATGCTTGAGCAAAAATCAGGTCACATAGTAAATGTGGCATCAGTTGCTGCAAGTTTCGGCCTTCCTGGAATCGCATCTTACTGTGCGTCAAAATTTGCCATGCTTGGGTTTTCAGAGGGATTAAAACATGAATTAAAGGGAACTGGGGTTGGAATAACCGTAGTAAGTCCAATAATGGTCAAAACCAATTTTTTTGATCATCAGTCATTCAAGCACATGCCAAAATACTCCCCCACGGCGCTCAGTGCAAAAACTGTGGCAAATGCAATAGTTTCAGCAGCAAACTCATCTAGGCTTGAAATAATTGTACCGTCTGCTGTTCGCGGTGCAGTGTGGATAAAACACACGTTTCCCTACATCGTAAATCCGATCTTAGGAAGCGTGTTTAGAAAGCAAATGGCTAAAAAAAACCTATTCTTCTGACTCGTCTGCCGCATCCCCATCAGATGCAACATCTAGTAATTCCATTTTCTGCATCTCGAACTGATATATTGCATCCATCTCAATTTCCTTTTCTTTCTTTAGAAAATCTGTTACTTTCTTGCTCAACGGCGCCTTGAACAAATTAAATGTAAACTCGTAAACAACTCCTTTCTCACACTGATCCGGCTTGATGTTTTTTGGCAGCTCCATGGTTACTATGTGTCTGCCGTCTTCAACTTCCTCATACAACTGGGTATCGATCCTCTTGTCTTCCCCGTAAATCTCTAAAATATAGCCTGTCCTTGTAAGCAGTTGCGGCTTTTCAAATTTGGCGTTCTTTATTTCTTCCAGCGCCCAATCTGGCATGTCATCCTTCTTTTTAGTCATAAGCATCTAGTCTAGATTTTGTCTTTTTTACTTTTTTGCCACCATTCCAGATAGTCATACTGTTTGTCTTCACGAGTAGCCTCTCGCCTGTTTAATCTGTCTCTGATGTCGTTTACCCCTTCTCTGGTGGCATAAAGGCCACACTTTTTGCAGATAAAGTGCTTTGTTACAGGATCAAATTTCATAGGAATCTCGATTTCCTCTATGAGTTTTTGGATTCCCTCTGGACTTTCGCTTTCAGCCTGACGCTCAAATACTGCTTTACGTTCTTTTGCAAAACATTCTGGGCAATTTACCAATACCCTAGTCAAAAAATTTTTCCATAAAAGCGTTCCCACGAAGATTTTGATCGCATGTATGAATTCTGGTACGCGGATTATGTCGTCATCCCGTTAGGTCCGTTCGCCCATCGAAATACCGCGTACCAGACACAGTAATTCGTCTGAAAAAGCTATTATCTTTTGTCTTCTAGCATTTGGGCTGCTATTTTTGCAGCAGTTTTGGCCCCGTCCGACACAAAATTTTCCTTAAATTGCTGTATTGAATCATCAAATTTGTCATGGTCTTTTCTTATCTCTAGTATTGCCTTGATGACTTGTTTTTTACTTTTTGCACCTGTTCCCAATTTACGTTCTTGTGCCCACCGTATCTGATTTGTCTGCTCGTCATAGACTGGTATGCCAATTATCGGTTTTCCCTTTATTCCAATTATTTCTCCCATAACCGTATGTGAGCCGTTTATGACGGCATAGTTGCAATACCCTAGTGTGGTTTCCTTTTCTTCCTCTGAGAGAAACCCGATGTCAATTTGTACCCAGTCAATTTTCTTTTCCAAGGCATCCGAAATAGAGTAGGTCTTACCGTCTTTTCCAAGAACCCTGTCAATTAATGGATCACTTATGGCATGGGAGATTATTCTTTTTTCGTTTTTTATCTCATCTGAATGAAAAACCTCCTCGTATTTTTTACCAGTTATCATGTTTGTCGACCTGTTACCTGTACGCATCCAATAGCCAAAATCTGTATTTTCGATCAGTTTTTCAAAGTCAGTTTTTTCTTTTGGGATTCTTTTTTTACTGGTTGCAAAATGGCCCGCATAAACTACTTTTTCCTTTATTTTGTCTGGAAAATTCAAATTATATTCGCAGAGAGTGTATGGTGGAGGAGAATCTGCCACAATTATTTTAGTTGCTTTGGCAATTTGTTTTGCAATAAAGACCGCTCCCGGATAAAAATAGAAATGCGATTTCCAAAATTTGGGCATAAACTGGTTTGTGATAAAAATCGATTTGATTTTTCTATTTTTTGCGAGAACGTTTGGGCCCATGTCGCCATCATTGATTACAAGATCGAATCCGATTGTATCAAACAGCTTGGCTTCTTTTCGCAAACAGCTGCTGACCTGTCTTACTAGTGGAGGCTTGCCAGAAATCGGTAAAAGCAAATTCAGCATCGACAGACAAACGCTTGGACCGTATTTTCCGTCAATAGGAGTAGGCATCAAAATTTCATGTATGTTTTGTTTTCTGTCTGGGAACCTAGTGAGTAATTTTTGATAGATTTCCTCCTTGCTGGAGTAATGAACCTCGTATTCATCTGTGATGTAATTTGATAGCTCGTCATTTAGCGACATCATCCTGGAATAATGCCCATTTCCCCATGAGTAGATGAACTGACCTATCTTTTTCACAGATTCAATTCAAAATGGCCCGCATAAATTTTCAATGTTTGCCTATGGAGTCTAAAATATCATGTATGTTGTTTGGTCCAACCTTTACTGTAACGGATTTTTTTTCCTTTATGGACTTGGCTACGATATCTGAAATCTTAGGGTCTGGACTCATTTTTTCAAATTTAATTTTTCCAAACCTTTCGATCTTGTGCAGATACTTGCCTAAGCCTATCTCTTTTGCGGTTTTGATTATGGACTCATCGATTCCTGCAAGGGCAATCCATGGAAGGCAATCATTCTGCAATATGATGTTTACATTTTCATCAATAAACCACAATGGAAATGCAAGGGGGGATAGCGGAAGAGACACCCTTTTAATTTTTTCAAGCTTTGCTACACGGCAAAGAATATGAGTTATGGTCTTGATCTTTGCCTGAACTGATTTTGTGGTTTGTCCTTTGGTTGGAATTTCAAAAAAATCCAGAGTAACTTTGTCTTGCACCGTTCTTGGGAGAATGCGGTTTATCATTTTGACTAAATCATGCAGATTGGAATCGTCGTAACATGCAATAATTTTCACATCAAATCCCTGCTTGATCGATTCAAGACAAGAAATGGCTGATATCTCGTCATAAACACAGCATACCGCATTGTCGCCCTGCGAATTGTACGGTATGCCACCATGACCGTCATCCATGAAAATGGAAACATATGCATTTTTCTTTGTTAAAAAACAATAGATTAGTTTGTCATGCTTTTCCTCACTTCCTGGCTTTGAATCCATCTGGATGGTTTTTTCAATTAGTGCAGAAGTTGCGGCAACTTCCACGTCTTTTGGCAAGTATCCGGACGAATGCCCTTCTACTTTGATATAGAATTGCTCGCCTCTAAGTAAAAGACTAGCGCCGATCTTTGCAATTGTGGGAACTATCACATCAAATTTGTTTTCAACGCATCTTGCAATCGCTATTTTATCCACTCCAAAAAGTAGATTGATTGCAGATGATGCAAAGACAGGATCGTTTGCGTCAATTACCACAAGATCATCATCTCTTGTAATTTGGCTGATTTTCTGATTGTTTATTTTAAGAATTTTTTTGATGTTGTTGACAAGAAACGTTTTTTTGTTTTTGGCAAAAATTGATGGAAAAACAACTACAAAGGCATTCTCATTCATTTTTTTCAATTAACGCAACCTGTTTATAATTTTGAATGATTTGAGTGTAAAAACACCTCGTAATAATTATAAAACAAACTAAAGCCGAGACTAGTATTGGCAAAGTTTACTCAAGATGAAATTGACAAAATTAATTCTAATCTAAGGACACCAGAGGATGCTCTGAGGTGGGCATTTGATAACTTACATGACAAGGTTGCAAAAGCATCAAGCTTTGGAGCGGAAGACGCCGTAATCACAGACATGATGATCAAGCTAAACCCAAAGGCTAGATTTTTTACATTGGACACAGGCAGACTAAACCAGGAAACATATGACGTGATGGATAGAACCAGTAAAAAATACAACATCAATTTTGAGGTAATGTTTCCAGATACTGAAGAGGTTCAACAAATGGTAAGAATAAGAGGAATCAACTTGTTTTACGAGAGCGTGGAGAACAGGAAGCTTTGCTGTGAAATAAGAAAGGTCAAACCACTAAACAAAATTCTAAGCACTCTTGATGGCTGGATAACTGGCCTCAGACATGATCAAAACGAAAACAGACAAAAAGCGTCCATGGTTGAAATAGACAAAATGCACGGCGGAATACTCAAAATAAACCCATTAATTGATTGGACCTGGGAACAAACCATGAACTACGTAAAAGAACATGAACTTCCCTACAACAAGCTCCTTGATATGGGCTATACCAGCATAGGCTGTGAACCATGTACAAGGGCAATAAAGCCCGGCGAGGATCTAAGAGCGGGACGTTGGTGGTGGGAAAGTGATACACATAAGGAGTGTGGCCTTCATATGGACCACAGCAAAACAACATGAGCCAAAACACTGGAGCCATTAAACCTCATGGCGGCAAACTAGTAAACCGAATAACACAAAAAAACACATCAGGAATGTATTCGTTCTCTGTAAGCGGGGATCTTGCAAACGATGTAGAAAATATTGCTGACGGAATATTCAGTCCGTTGGAAGGATTTCTCTTACGAGAGGATTTTGAATCAGTCATAAACAAAGGTAGACTTGCAAACAACTTGCCCTGGACAGTTCCAATTGTGTTGGATGTAGACAGGGAAACTGCTACCAAGATGAAGGAAACAGGAGACGTTCTGTTGAAGACAGAACATGGCGAGTTTGCAATTTTGCATGTGGAGGAAACCTACACGTTTGATAAAGAAAAGACCGCAAAGGCTATTTTTGGAACTAATGACGTAAATCATCCCGGCGTGGCAAAAACATTTTCAATGAATGAATTTTTGGTTGGAGGAAAAATCGATTATGTGAAACGACCCTCGGATGATCCAATAAGAAAATACCGAATGAGCCCACTCCAAACAAGAAAATCATTTGCAGATGCTAACTGGAAGTCAGTTGTCGCATTTCAAACAAGAAATCCGCCCCATGTTGCGCACGAAATGCTGCAAAAAACATCACTAACAACACATGATGGTGTTTTTGTAAATCCGTTAATAGGAAAGAAGAAATCTGGCGACTTTGTTGACGAGGTAATCATAGAAGCATACGCCACTATGATTGAGAATTATTACCCAAAAAACAGATCCATACTTGCAACACTCCACACAGAAATGCAATATGCCGGACCAAAGGAGGCAATACACCATTCTATCATGAGGCAGAACTATGGCTGCACGCACATCATAATTGGAAGGGATCATGCAGGCGTTGGAAAGTATTACTCGCCGTTTGCAGCACAAGAAATATTCTCGGATTATCCTGATCTGGAAATAAAGCCGATCTTTTTCCCGGCATTCTATTATTGTAGAAAATGCCTCGCATTTACAAATGAACGAGCATGTCCACATGGCGAAGAATTCAGAGAGCAGATTAGCGGAACAAAGCTTAGAGCATTAATCGACGAGGGAAAATCCCCATCTGAATTCATCATGCGTCCAGAGGTTGTTAAAGTAATCATGAACCACAAAAAACCGTTTGTGGATTAGGTTTACCATGCCATGAAATACACAACATACATTTTGATATTATTTGTCTTTGTCATGGCATTTTTGCCTGCACATGCGCAGAGCTTTTCAAATCCATCACTAGTACTTCAAACAGTAGATGTATCTCCAGATGAATTCAACAAAATTTCGCGAGATGCAACAATAACCAAGCTAGATCATACCCATGCTGGAAGCTGGCAAATTACAATTGAAAATAAATTATTGTACGCAAATCCAACAGGTAGCGCAGTTGTGCGATTCTATGATGCAAACACTCCCGGGAAATTCATTGAGGTTGGCATGGATAGCCCGTCTGACCGCAGACTCTGGGTAGGACTGGAACTACCTGATGAAGGATACTTTTCCGTTACACACGTAGACATAGATGGATGGTCTGACAGTACCAAAATCATCCTTGCATACAACGATGACCAAGGCGTATCTATCAGCAATGGACAGCGGGTAGTCGTGACAAATCTGGATCTTAGAGGATTTGCCGTAAATTCTTACTCTGTGTATGGCATGGAGGAATCAACAGATCCTCCCGCAATAAATTCTGGCAAATTTTCATTTGATGTGCTATCAGGCGATGTATCGAAGAACCCATTTCATTATTTCCCATTTTATGTGAGTGGAGCCGCTGCCGCACTAGTTGGCATTTTATTGCTAATCAAGAAGCGTTCCTAGTCTTATAGTATTTGCATACTTTCTTGATTTTGCAAACATTGCACATTGGAGATATGGGCTTGCAGATATTTTGCCCATACATGACAAACGTATCGTTTACTCTCAACCAGTATTTTTTCGGTATTTTTTTCATTAATGCAAACTCCGTTTCTTCTGGAGTTTTTGTTTCAACAAGACCGAGTCGGTTTGATATTCTGTGAACATGAATGTCTACTGGAATGGCTGGCTTTTCAAAGGCATACACTAGAACACAATTTGCTGTTTTTCGTCCAACTCCTGGAAGCATAATCAGCTGATCCAAGTCAGCGGGAACTATGCCGTTATGCTGTGACTCGATTATTCTTGCAACGTCAATTATGCGCTTTGCCTTTACGTGATAGAAACCAATTGATCTTATGATTTTTTCAATGTCTCTTGTTTTTGCACTTGCGAGATCCTTTGCTGTTTTGTATTCGGAAAATAATTTTTTAACAACCTTTGCAGTGTTTTCATCTTTTGTTCTTGCGGAAAGAATCGTTCCAATAAGAATGCTGAAAGGATTGCCGTCTTCCGCATCGTGCAGTTCTCTTAGCGCAGTCATGCGTGGAGGCTTTGCAGAATTCATGGTCTTCATCATGCCATCAAGGATTTTTTCCAACATGTTTTATTGAATTATAATTACATAATAACTTAAACACAAAAACAGAAGTATTATACTACTTTGATCTAATATCAAATCGTGGAGCTAACAAAAGAAGAGGAATCTGCATTAAAGGGAGAACATGGTGAGACCATGGAGACTGCATACAGAATATTGGTAGCAATAGGCGAGGCAACAAACGCAGAAAAACTCGTTCCAATAAAGTGGGCACATCTATCCGGCGTGAACTACAACACAATTGGAGATGCGGGGGAGGAATTTCTCTCAAAACTTAGCCAGGATGCCAGAGTAAAGGTAATGACCACTTTGAATCCGATGGGATTCGACTTTGACAGTGTTTCAAAATATAACCTAGACAAGAATTTCATAGAAAAGCAACAAAGCATCAAACAATCATATGAAAAAATGGGCGTAATACCCTCATTTTCATGCATTCCATATGAAATATTTGATTTGCCAGAAAAAGGGACACAGGTTTCGTTTGCAGAAAGTAACGCCGCAATCTATGCAAACTCGGTTGCACACCTAAAAACAAACAAGGAAAGCGCATTTAGCGCACTTGCAAGTGCACTTACTGGAAAAACCCCGTACTCGGATCTGAGAATAAACGATTCACCAAATCTTACCATTAAAATGAAAATTGATGAACCAAACGAGCTTGCGTTTGGCATGCTCGGATATTTCGCAGGAAAAATCGCGGATAATTCTGTTGCAATATCTGGCGTGTCGGAAATGAACAAGCGTAGCTGCAAATCGCTCTGCGGTGGAATGGGCACATCTGGCAGGTGTGGAAAATTCTTTTTGGGTGAGGGAACAGCAGACGCAGAAAAAATTGATTTTGGTAAAAAAGAAATGCAAAACATCTATGATGAGCTCAACACATCCGATCGCGGAGACATAATTACGCTTGGCAGTCCGCAACTTGGACTGGAAGAAATGGCAGATCTCTCCTCAATGTTAAAGGGAAGATCATTTAGCAAGCGGTGTATGGTGTTTTGTCCAAGGGTAGTGCAGGAGCAGGCACGAAAGATTGGATATGCAAATGAAATTGAGCGTGCAGGCTGTGAAATTCTCTCTGATTGTTGTACATGTCTTACTCCATTAGTTGACAAAAATGAAATTGATTCTGTCACAACAAACAGCATAAAGGGTGCGTATTATCTGAAAAACTCAAACGGCGTAGACGTTAACCTAAAGCCATTATCGCAAATCATACAAGACGAAACAAAATGACATTCAAAGTAATCGTAAAAGGCAAAGCCTCAGGAAAAATATTGAAAACCGATACTCCAATAAACTTTCTTGGAGCAGTTGACAAAAAAACAGGCGTAATTCACGACGAAAAACACGATCTTGCTGGTAGGTCAATTAAGAATTCTATTCTTGTATTCCCTTATGGCGTTGGAAGCAGCGTTGGTGCATATACAATCTATTCGCTCAAGTCAAACAAATCAGCACCGCTTGCAATGATATGTGCAAAGGCAGATCTCAGTGTAGCATCAGGATGTGCACTTGCAAACATACCGATGGTCATTGCAACAGAACTTGAAAAACTTGAAAATGGAAAAGAAGTTACACTTGACACTGAATCAGACAGACTCATAGTTTTTCACGAATGACCCTGCCCCTTGGCATCTCTTCTTTGAAAATCACACCTTCAAATGAAGACACTGTGGTTTTTTTGTCCTTCCAGCAATTACTTGGGAGTCCAGCTTTTTGGCACGTGTGTGATAGAAACTCTTCTTCACTCCAGCCGTATTCTACTGGAACCTGTGGGAGTAGTAGCCCAGAATAAAACCTCTGTCTTACTATTAGGCCATCTCTACCTACCTTGATGTGAGATACTAGTTTGGAGGGATCATCTACTTTGATCTCTACAGGCGGTGTGAGAATCGTTACCTCAAATGTTATTCCGTCAAGCTCATCTTCTGTAACTGGAGAAAACCTAGGATCTTCAGTAGCTGCCGCAATTGCAGCATCGACCAACGCATTATTCAGTTTTCTTGGCATGGGAAATCCAATACAACCGCGAAGATCCGATGAAACGCTGAGCGTAACAAATATGCCTGCGTCATAAGAAAATCTTTCTTTTAATTTTTCATCAAGATCTAATCTGCGGTGTTTTGTAATGTGTTCTGTAACAATTTTTCGTGCAGTCTGTACAAGCAGTGTACCGTCTTCATCAGTAAGATCGTAGTTTTTCATTGATTTCACTAATAAATTTTTGGAGGTTTCTAATATGAGTTCCTTCCCAGTATATCCGGTCGCAGGAATTGCATATCCAAAATTGCTGCATATTCTGTGCCACTCCAACAGGAATTCTGTTAATTATTTTTTCTTTTTCTATTGGTTGAATCGCATTATTACACATCGTACATCTAACATTATTCATGTCAATTT
Source organism: Candidatus Nitrosotenuis sp. (assembly GCA_004322465.1). GTDB lineage: Archaea > Thermoproteota > Nitrososphaeria > Nitrososphaerales > Nitrosopumilaceae > Nitrosotenuis. The sequence continues at coordinate 8,602 of SCVO01000119.1, read as the reverse complement.
CACATTTACCAAGGTTTCTTTTTCTGTAAATTTCAATAACTTGATCTGCTTCATCCGTGCTGAAAAGATCTATTGCGGAAATTTTTTGTTTTTTGCAAACGTTTGTTATGGTGTGATCTCTTGTGATAAGAGTACGATTCTCGTTTTTTGCGATTGATAAGAGTTGTTCATCCTTAATTGTTGCAAAATATTTGCAGTCAAATCCAAATAATCGGAGCTTTCTTGCAATGTTTCCGAGCATCGCATCTACTAGAAATTTTTGTTTATTGTTCATCCTTTTTCTGAACTACTTCTGTCACATGGCTTGTGCCTGCGGGAAGCACACGAACAAAATCATCCACAGTAAACCGTGCTACAATGTCCTCTTGTACTCTGACAAAATCAGACCTGATCTTTTTTGCAGTATCGGCCATCTCTGCCCCCCCTGGCTCGATTACCGCATAACAAATGCACTTTTTCTTTATGGGCTCAAGTGGACCGCATGTGATCATATGATAGTTGTTTTCCTTTAGTATTCCAACTGCTAGTCTTAATGTTGAAATCTTGACAAAATTCTTTTGTCCCTCCAGTACAAAGGAACCCCTTGTCAGAAACTGCCCGCTTGGAGCCGCCTTTTTTACCTGATCTGGATTAATCCAATACGCACTCATTCCGTACATTGCCTCTCTCCACGCCCTGCTAAAACAAACTGTTGCATGTGCAACTTCATTTAATGAGTCAAATGGAATTGGATCAGTTGTATCCTTTAGTATGAAAAACGGCGAGCCGAAGATTTCCGCATGGAATACTTTGTCGTTTTTCCCAAGATGTTTTCTGATTATTGCGGAATTTGATGAAGAATCCCTTCCACCTATTGCTAAAAGTCCATCTGAGGTGTAAAACCACCTGTATCTCTCATACCAGTTTTTCTTTTGTACTTGAGTATATGTGACATATTCTTTTGCTGTATCTATTTGTGCTCTGAGTCTTTGGATTTCTTTCTGGTTTTTTCTTTTTAGAAATTCTATTGACTCTGTTGCTGAAGATTGGCGTTTTGACTCATCAAACAGTGTGGATGCAATCGCAGGAATTGAAGAATCTGATTTTATCTGAACTTTTTCGTCTCCGATTTTTATATAAACAAGTCCCTTTTCTTTTACAAGTTCTGCGTTTTGCTCCCTTAGTTTTTCTATTGCATAAGGATCGGTGATCGATGTTATCCCTCTGGATGGAAACTCAAAGAGTGATTTTGCAATTTTTGTGATACTCTCGGATCTTTCTTTGACAAGTAGTATGGCCTTGTCCTGTTCGTCAATTTTGCTTTGCAATTCATCAATTTTCTTGTCTAAAGAACTACTGTGTGCAATCTTGCCACCATCAAGCAGCATTTCAGAAAATATTTTGTCCAGTCCCTCCATGAACGTTGGAATTTCTGTATGTTCTTGGTTTTGTGCAGCGCTTATCTGAATTGGATAAACATCAAATCCCTTTTCGGTCTTGACTATGAATGGCTGGTGGTCACCACTTGCAACTTTATGAACCAAGTTATTTGTCGCATCGATTATCGCTGTAATGTTTTCATTTGTAAGATCGCGTCCAGGCGTATTTGGATCTATTTTTGCAATGCTTATGATTTCCTCTGCATATTTTGCAGGCAATCCAAGTGTTCTGCCGACCCACTTGATGACTGGAGTCGACACAGAAGAAATCTCCTGGAAATCCTTTTCATTTATCTCAAAAACGTTTAATCCATTCAGTGGCGGTGGTGTATATGTCACACCTACATGAAGCTCCCTATGCCTTACCTCAATTGAATGCAATAATGCCAAAATTTTCATTTGTTTGTTACAAAGTATAATGTTTCCATCCCCAAAGAATTCACAGATTAAAACAAACTCCTTGTCAAATCCGCTAAACGTGAGATAAGCTATCCTTTCAACCTCGATCTGCTCTATCTTTGTAATTTTTAATCTTGCAAGATCGTCCCGCAGTCGCTTTACCAACTTGTTATCCTCAATTTGATCAATTTTGATATTAGTTAGCCACATGCCGATTGTCGATAGAACCAAGAACAGATCTGGCTTCTCAGGATGATGAAGCTTGAAAAGTAGGCTTTCTCGGTTTATTCCATAGATGTTGCTCACATAGTAGCCATCAGTTGTTTTTGATATTTCGTTTACAAGATAGCGTAACTCGATTCCAGCTAGTGTCACATGTAATCCCCATACACCCAAAATATACTCCTACTGATACGGCAGACATGCCTTATGACCAAAGATTTTAAACAAGGATAATCGGAGTCAACCTAGAAATTTAATTGACAAAACATCCAAAGAAGAAGGCTCCTGACTCAGATAATCCTGCAAATGGCGATATTCCAGATACTGAACCAATCGATACCGAAGATGAACTAACACGACGAAAAAGACTGCTGGATAGGCTATTTTGGATTCGCATAGGACTTGCAGCCGTAGGTGGTGTTATTGCGACATTTCTTTTTGAACCAATTGAGGGAGAAGAAAGAAGATGGGCTTCGATTATCTTTATGATTATAATTTTCGTGGTTTCTGCAGTAATTGGAAAAGGGATGAAAATAGGACTCCCCCCATCTGACAGGAAAAAGCTAATCACAACTGGAATCGGTACATTCGTATTTGTTTATCTTTTCATGTGGATTCTTTCATACACGCTGATTCATCACCCAAGCGTAGATCTCACAGCAATAAAACCACTCTAATATCACTTAGATATGTGGAAATTTAAAACTCCCGGCATACCAGATGAATACTTTGAAAGAACAGAAGACGTACCAATAACAAAAGAGGAAGTTAGAACGATTCAGATAAGCAAGGCTCGACTATGCCCTGGAAATATAGTGTATGACATAGGCTGTGGGAGCGGCTCAATAACCGTCGAAGCGGCATTACAAATTGAATCAAATGGGAAAATTTATGCAGTTGACATTGATCCAAACGCAGTGAATCTTACAAGAAAAAATCTTGATAAATTTGGCGTGTCAAATGTGGAGATCATTTTGGGTGATGCAAAGCAAAAGATACCTAACTTTCCTCTTGCCGATGCAATTTTTATCGGCGGTACCGGCGGAGATACAAAAGACATTGTGAATCTTTGCTATGATAAGCTAAAACAGGGTGCAAGAATTGTAGTTGGAGTAATTCTCATTGAAACGCTTTATTCTGTTATGGAAACAATGAACAAATTGAATTTTGACTCTGTTGACATGACACAAATTACCATATCGAAAAGCAGAAAGACATCGACTGGAACTATGATGATTGCAAGAAATCCAGTCATGGTAATATCTGCAACAAAAAAATAGCTCAATCAAGCTTTTAACTGGGAAAATTTTGATTCAAAACATGCATGATTTGGTTTGCGTAGGCTGCGGTCCAGGAGATCCGGAATTATTAACAGTAAAGGCAGTCAAGGCAATAAAGGGTGCTGAAGTGATAGCATGTCCAACTGCAAAGGAAGGAAAACCAAGCATTGCACTTTCTGTAGTGGAATCAATACTAGACAAGGTAAAAGCACCCGAAATAGTGAATCTTGTCTTTCCGATGGTAAAAGACAAAGAAACACTAGAAACTACATGGGAGACTAACACCAAAATTTTGGCACAAAAGGTACTTGAGGGAAAAAAAGTTGTCTACCTTACAGTTGGTGATCCGTATCTGTACAGTACATGGATATACTTGAACAGAGAACTACAAACCAAATTTCCACAAATAAAAATTTCTGTAATCCCTGGAATCGTTTCGATGTTTACATTTGCATCAAAAGCTGGAATCAGTCTTGCAGAGGGAGCTGAAACCATGGCAGTGATTCCGTCATGCTATGATCTGTCAAGAGTAAAGGAAACCGCAAGAAACTGTGACACTATGATATTTCTCAAAGATGGTAGATACTTTGATCAAGTCATCAAATTGTTAAAAGAAGCAGGATTTTCTGATGATTCTATTTTTGCAATAGGCCAAGACCTTGGCACTCCAAATGAAATTGTAAGAAAAATGAAACTAGGTGAGGTAAGTGAATCAACGATGACTACAAAATATTTCTCCATAATGGTGGTAAAGCGTGTCTAAGGTTTACTTTGTAGGCTGCGGTCCGGGAGATCCTGATCTTATTACAGTAAAGGCAAAAAAGCTACTACAAAAGGCAGACGTTGTGGTGTACTCTGGCTCTTTAATTCCTGATCAAATACTCAAAATGGGCAAAAAAGCAAAACTGCATGACGCAGCAGGTCTTGTCCGTGAAGAAATTTTTGAAATTTTAAGGAATAATGCAAAAAAAGGCAAGCTGGTCATCAGATTACACGATGGAGATCCTGCCATATACGGCGCAATTCGGGAGCAAACTGACAACTTGCAAAAGGAAGGAATTGAATTTGAAATAATTCCGGGCGTTACATCCTTTCTGGCATCATCAGCTGCCTTGGGAATTCAATTGACCTTGCCTGGAATAACTCAAACAATCATAATAACCCGGGCTGAAAAGCGTACATCTGTTCCAAAACAGGAACAAATTTCAGAGCTTGCCAAGCACAAATCAACTATGATCTTCTATCTTAGTGTCCATTTACTCCAAGATATAGTAAAGGAAGTAATCAAGGGTGGCTATCCAAAGTCAACACCAGCTGCGGTGGTGTATAGAGCAAGCTGGCCTGATCAAAAAATTATTACTGGAACGTTGAATGATATTGTAAAGAAAGTCTGGATGGAAAAAATCACACGAACTGCAATCGTGATGATTGGAGATGTAATACGACCAAAGTCATATGAATATTCCAAATTATATGACAAGACATTTAGTCATGGATATAGAAAAGCAAATAAAAATTTATAATTATATTTTACAATAACTCTAAACTAAAATAAAAAAAGAAAAAAGTTTTAGGACTATGGTGTCAGTGCGTTAGTTGTTCCACCGATGTTAATGGTCCACTGTACTGTCAGTGAATCGCCGTTATTCATGGTGATTGATGTGAATGTTTGTCTTGCAAACATGCCTCCAGTTGCAACGCTTGTAGTATTAAACAGACCAGATTCTTGTACTATTTGCGAAGCTGACTGCGAGCTTGTGAATGTCTTTGCAAGTACTACTTTACCAAATGAGGTAGTTGAACCGTCGGTTCCAGTAGAGTTTGTCATAGTAGTAGTTGCTACTCCTCTTGCTAGACTTGTCACACCCTTTGCAGCGCTGTACTCATTACCAAGCATTGAGTTTGTACCGTTAACGGCTGTTGTATAGTTACCAATTCCAATATATCGGAATCCATCACTTACTGCACCCGTGCAAACGCCAGTGGAAACGGTGCTTCCACCTGCTGCGCCAAACAACATCTTTGCAACACAGTTTTCACCATTGTTGACAATTTGGTTATCTGACTGTCTGTATTCTTTGATGTTACCATTTGCGTCTGTCAGTATTGTTGTTACATGTCCAGTGATCACGCCTGCGGTGCCAAGACTAGTTTGAGCATTATTGCTTGAGCCTATTGAGCCAAAAATAGTAGAACTAAACAAGCCTGCTACAACTGTCAACGCAACACCGAAGACTAGTGTCGTAGTATTCAATTTCATTAACGTATGGTTACTTTTCCGCTATATAGCGATTATGGAATTTTTCTGAACAAACCGATACCGAAACGGCATTTTTTCTAATATGGACCGCACGCTTCCAAAAGATATATCTTGATTTTTTGCCAAGAAATATTGAAGTGAAACTATACGTATGTGTAGCCTTGCTATTTTTTGGATTTACATGTGCCTACGCCTTTGAACCAATACCAATTACCGTATCGAGTACAACAGATAAGATAATTTTTGATGGTAAGTGGTCCTTTGAGTATGAATGGAAACAAACTAGCCTTAATTCATATTCTTATGATGACGGTACAACCATAATTTTAAGAAGTACTCATCAAGGCAAATTCATCTACATATTTTTGGATCCGATAACAGATCGTTATTTAGATAGAATGAATGATCACGCAATTATTTGCTTTGATACGAAGGACAACAAATCAATCAAAGCTGACTTGAATGATTATTGTTTTATGACATCACTTGAAGCAAAAAATGGCTTCAGCTATCAGGGAGGATATACTTCTACTCACACCGGCTTTTTCAATAAAATTCCAAACCCAGATGGATTTGTTGGTATAAGCACAGTGTCTGATGCAAATGATAGGTATACCCCTATACCACATCCAAGCTATGAGTTTAGGATTCCTGCTAATTTGATTGGCAGAGAAAATGTTTACGGTTTCTACTTTTCGGTCTATGATGGGCATTCAAAAAATACTTACACATATCCTCAAAATTTAGAACTCGATAGCTATATTGGAATATCTAGCCCTGATCAATGGGGAGAAATATACTCACCTGACAAATCCCTTCCAGAATTTGGATTTCCTACAATCTCTCTAGTCTTAACGATGGTACTAACTTTATTTTTCACAGTAATACTACGCAGAAATTCATTAATGCAGATTAGAAGATGACGGAGTCCATTTCTAAATTAAACAAGCAGATCATACAATGTGAAAAATGCCCAAGACTTGCATCTTACATTAGGAAAATATCTATTGATAAAGTAAAACGGTACAGACACGAAAAATATTGGGGATTGCCATTAAGTGGATTTGGTGATCCTAATGCTGAATTATTGATCATAGGATTGGCGCCAGCTGCTCATGGCGGAAATAGGACTGGAAGAATGTTTACTGGTGATAGTTCGGGCGACTGGCTCGCCAAAGTTCTTTTTGATAATGGATTTGCGACAAAACCCAACAGCGATAAGATCGATGACGGATTTCAATTAATTAATGCATATATTACAGCGGCGGTAAAATGTGCACCACCACAAAACAAACCGACAAGAGATGAAATCAATACATGTTCCGAATTCCTATATCATGAGTTGGCGATTCTAAAAAATATCAAAATCGTTGTCTGCCTTGGTAAAATTGCCCATGATTCCTTAAAACAGATTTTTGGAATAAAGGGTGAAAAATTTTCCCACAACAATCGTTTTGCATATAATGACAAAATCATTCTGTCTAGTTACCATCCTAGCAGACAAAATACACAGACCGGTAAATTAACTTGGAACCAATGGAATAGAATTTTTGTTCAAGCAAGAAATTTGATAGACAAATTTCCAAATCAATAATTTTTTATTCTCTCCAACAATGATTCATCTTTGAAAATCATGTACTCTGGATAGCAGTTTAACATAATGCCATTATTTATCTCATAAAATTTCCAACTCGTACAACTGTTATCGTACTCAAAATTGGAATTATCAAATTTCCAACCAAAACCATTCCTGATCTTTTCATCTGGATACCCATGCCCACGAACCAGTGTGATTGTATCGGTATTGTAGTTTGAAGTAACTTCTGCATATAACGCGTTTGGATAGAGATAAACTATTTTTGGATGCTTTGATAATGCGTTAAACTCTGTTTTCGTCACATATTCATTATGCAGTAAAATTACTTTATCGTAATTTTTGAGAATTTCCGGATTTTTATCAACGTCTACATCTGTAATGTAATGATAGCCAAGCAAGCGTAACGAATTGAATCCTGCTCTACTTGCAGAATATTCACCATCAAAGTTGTATTGTACTGGAACTGTTAAACATGAAGAATCGCATTTTTTATTGTAATAATCATAAAAACCGTTCTTGTTGTACGCAGCTTCTGTAAATATTGGATACACTACAACGCTATTCTGTGATTGGTTCAAAAGACCGATCTTGTAATACACATCCATCATTTCTGGTTTTAATTTAAATTCCGCATTTTTGTATGTCACAGTTTTCGTTTCGTAATTTATCTCAAGATCGCGTTTGCTTGCTAATATCTTAAAGAGTGAGCCATCAACAGGAATCTCTTTTTTACTTGCTTCTTCCTCTAATGTTGGTTCTATTGTCTTTTTTTCAGATACTGTAAAGTTGGTATAATAGTATACAGCGAAGCCGCCAATCAGGATTAAAACGGTTAACATAATTTTTAATTTGTCTTTCAATTACTGGTATTTTTTTAACTATATAATTAAGGATCTCGACAAAAAGAAAAACAAAAGAGTCTTTCGTCTTTTATCTCTACTCTAAAGTAGAGCTTGATTGTGACGAAAGTCCAGAAGGTGAGGGAACTGATGGGAATCTGTCCCCAATTTGCTGTTCTGCAACCGCTGACGCTTCTTGCAAGATTCTTTCCGTCTCTTCACTTGAGATATCTGAATCAACATTGAATGCATCCCCTGCAAGAGAATCCATCATCAAACCACTGAGTGTCTGCGTCATTGCATTTAGCTCAGAGTCTGCCTCTGGCATGAATCGTCCAAGTGATGACTTGAGACCCTTCATGGTAGACATTGCTGGACCTATTGCGACCATTGCATCACCCAGGTCGTGTATTGTAGTTAGACGCAATTGTACTTGTTCTAGTGCCATTCTTGCGTTGCTGAGCATCTTTGTGACTTTGCGTATTTCAGCTAACTCATTTGATAATACTCGACTTGCGCTTGTGTCGTGTTGTTGCATTGCAGCTACGATTCGTTTAAAAAGTTGAGCATCACGTTCGTGCAGTTTG
>SCVO01000118.1 GCA_004322465.1 Candidatus Nitrosotenuis sp. | reverse complement strand
TTCAAATCCCACTTCCCGCATGTATTATATTTTGAAGTCATTTTCATGAACAACTTTAAACCATAGTATTCCATAGTACTCGCTAATGGGAAAAATTACCAAAGTAGGTGGACGAGGAACCTCAAAAAGACAGGTTGATTCTGAGGAAGCAAATTGGTCTGGAGAAAAATTTAAGGAATATCAAAAAAAGTTGAAGGAAAAAGCAGGAGACGAATATGTATCGTCTGGTCGCGGAACCGGTAAAAGAAAACTCAAAGATACGCCTGAAACTACAAAACCGTCTTCAAAAGGCCATTATGTGTCCATGGGAAGAGGAACCGGAAGAAGAAAACTAGACTAGACACTATCTAGCACATTTTATTCTTCTAATATTTTTGAAATTTTCATTTCTAATAATTTATTTATTTTTTCTCCAGCCACTTTTCCACGAAGTGATTTCATCGCCATTCCCATCAGTATGCTGCTCGAATGACTGCCCTGTTTTTTGATTATGTCGAGATTATTTTTTATCAAATCGTCAAGAAAATGCTCCAGCTCGCCCTCGCTCATGGAGCTGGAGTGTTTTTCAATAAATTCTTCTACAGATTTTGTCTTGCCTGACATTATTGACTCATAAATCATTTCAAGTGATTCTTTTGTAATCTTGCCATCTGATAACAATTCAAAGGATCTGGCAATGTGTTCGGATTTTAGCAGTGTAGCGTCAAGGCCGCGTCGCCCCAGATTTGTTATTGTTGAGCATAATATCGATGCTACAAAATTTGGACTGTTTGCCTTGTCTGTACAAATAGATTCAAACAAATCCAAATAATCCGAATCAAAAAGCTGCTCTGATAGCTGTTTATTGAGGTTGTATTTTGTCTGGATTTCTGATATCGCGGAATCCCAAGGCTTTGGAATGTTGTTCTTTGCAAACTCTAATTCGTTTTTGCTGATCATAATTGGCGGTATGTCGGTCTCTGGATACATTCTAGATGCGCCAGGTCTTGGCCTCAGGAATACTGTCTCACCTGCAGGTGTGGCAGCGCGCGTTTCGGCGGGAACTCCATTCTTTGCCTCTTTTATTCTGTTTATCACTGCGTCAATGGCAAATTCTATCTTGTCCTTAGAGCCGGCAATTATCAAAAATCCGTCTAACTCTTCTGTCTTTAGTGTTTTTCTTAGCTGTTCTACTTCTTCTTTTTCAATTCCGTAATTTGGCAGTTCATCCGAATGAAAAATTCCTCCTATTCCAAAAAACCTTACCTGTTGCCCAAGCTCTTTTCCAAGTCTTATTCCCGGATATGGCTCATAGCCAAACATTCCCGCAAAGTTTTTGACCTTTAAGGCCTTGATCAGGGCTTTATCTTTTAGTGATTTTTGAATTACTTTGGATTTTGAGCTTTCAAAAAATGATGTCACATCAAGTATGTCTTCTTTTGTCAAGTCGTCAAATTGAATTTTCCTTAATTTTTCTGCTATTAACTGCAAGCCATGTTGTCGTCTTGCCTCATACCTGATGACCTCTTCAAGCTGGTCTAGCTGTTGGACTCCCTTTACTTCCACGATGCCTCCTCCACTAACTGAGACGTTAACGTCTTGCCTGATTGAGCCTATGCCACGTGTAACCCGACGTGTAACACGTAGCAATCTGCCTAAAGTCAATGCTATTTTTTTTACATCTGAGGGAGTGCCTTCGACTGGATCTAGTGCAATTTCTACAAGCGGCGTCCCTAGCCTATCCAAGGAATATTCACGTACTGCTTCTGTATCCTTGAGAAGCTTTGCGGCATCTTCTTCTAGGCAAATCGACTGGACGCCAATTTTTTTTTGTTCTACTTCTAGGTATCCTCCGTTTGCAACCAACATTGTTCTCTGAAAGCCAGAGGTGTTGGAGCCGTCAATTACAATTTTTCGCATAACGTGAACCTCGCTAAAAATATCTGAATGAAGGGCAGAGGCAATTATTAGAGCGGTTGTCTTTGCATCATTGTCCAAATTGTGGGGAGGCTCATCATCGTAATCAACAAGGCAGCTGCTCTGTGGATTTGCATTGTATGATATCAGTTTTGATTTTGAGGATTCAAAAACCGCGGCAGGATCATACTTGCCAAGTTCGCTTTTTGCAAGTCGGAGCCTTCGGAAAAACCTAATTGGATACTCTTCTGATTCGATTGGATTGCAGCTACAAAACAATTTCTTGTTCGTTGCAAGCTGCTGATGTATCTCCAAACCAACCTTTAATCCAATTTTATCGATTTCGATCTCTGACACGTTTTATTCTTCCCAAAGTTGCCTTAAATCTTATTCTGTATATTCTGAGGCAATATTTGCCAGCATCAAGTCATCGACTTTACCGTTTCCAAGTGCCCACATTGCTTTTACCAGCGCCGTCTCAGAAATCATATCTGATAGTGGGGTTATTCCAAGGTGCAAAAGGTCTCTTCCGCTTTCATATATTGCCATATTGACCCTGCCATCGTGACACTGTGATGTCATGCCGAGAAAAATTTGGCTTTCTTTTGCCTTTTTGATGATATCGTACATGTTTTTTCCTATGTGACCAAGACCGGTTCCCTCAAGAATTATCGCCTTGTATCCATGATTAATCAAATCCTGCACTAGTTTAGGGTCATATCCGGGATGATATTTTACGAGTGCTACACGAGTATCGACGTTTATTTTTGGAGTGTATTGTCTTTGTTTGAAGTACTGGCTTTTGGTATTCTGAATTATCTCGTCTTGTTTAATTATGAATGCAGGCGCTCCGCCCACTGTTTCAAACGCATTTCTTTTGCTTGTGTGATTTTTCCTAACACGGGTGCCAAAGTGACACGCAATGTCATCATCACTTTCTGTATGGTGCATGGAAACAAAGATTCCGTTCGTATTGGATTTCACAATAAACTTTGTAGCTGCAATTAAATTTGACGCTGCGTCGGATGATGGCCTATCCGATGATCTCTGAGATCCAACCAGAACTACTGGGATGGGAAACCCTGCCAATGCAAATGACAAAAATGCTGCAGTATATTGCATTGTGTCAGTCCCGTGAGCAACTATTACTCCCCTGTAATCTGATTTGGAATAATGATCAAGCCTTTCTGCAATTTTTTTCCAGTGTTCCGGAGTTAGGTTCTCAGAGTACTCAGAAAATAATACTTCGGCATCAATGTTTGCTATGCCATCCAGCTCAGGAACTATCGAATACAGGTCATGTGCACTCAGTGCAGGGGTAACACTGCCCGTCCTATAGTCAACTTTGCTTGCAATTGTTCCGCCAGTTGAGAGAAGTAAAATCTTTGGCAGCTGGGGATTGGGTTTTGTTGGGGACAGCTCTTTTCTTTGATTTATGTCGATGCTTGAGATGTATTCAATTTTTTTGATATCGTTTATTTCCAGCCCAACGTTGTACCCGCTTTTGAATTTTACAACTATGTGCTGATCATCGCTATGCTCGTATCGTGGCATTATTGTTGCCACATTATCCAAGTTTGTTGTAATCTTTACCGTGTCACCTACCTTGATCTTGTTCTGCTTTAGAAATTCTAGGGATCTTCCCTCATATCCTCTGTAGTCTGACATTTACAGAAACTAGTTTCGTTGTCGTTTTAAGATTATCTATAATATGGAACTGCTATCTTTTGGCCTATCTTTAGATCCTTTTGTGTTCTTACTTTCTTTACTGCCTCTTCAAAGTGCTTCATGGTTACTCTTGCGTTGGTAACGCTCTTTTCCAGTTCTTCCTTGGTTGGATGCTTGTCAAGATACTCGTGTATGACTATTGAAACTGCCGTGTTTGCTATTGCTGCAACATCTGCGCCGCTCATGCCATCAGTAAGGTCTGCAATCTTGTCCAAATTGACACAGTCAAGATCAGCCTTGTCTCTGACCGCTGGAATTTCCTTTGAATTGATCTCAAGAATCTGTCTTCTGCTTTCCTTGTCTGGAAGCGGTATCTGAATTATTTTGTCAAATCTGCCAGGTCTTAGCAGTGCAGGATCGATCATGTCTGCTCTGTTGGTTGCAGCCAAAACTATTACTCCATGCAAGTTTTCCATTCCGTCTAACTCTGTCAATAACTGGCTGACTACTCTTTCAGTTACTGCAGTCTCTCCACCTGCACCCCTGACTGGAGCGATCGAATCAACCTCGTCGAAAAATATTACACATGGCGAGGCCTGTCTTGCTCGTCGGAAAATCTCTCTAATTCCACGCTCGGATTCTCCAACCCACTTTGATAGCAACTCTGGACCTCTTACGGAAACAAAGTTTGCCTCGCTTTCAGTAGCTACTGCCTTTGCAAGCAATGTCTTGCCTACTCCGCTCACTCCGTGAAGTAAAATCCCGCGCGGCATTTTGTGACCCAGTCTTTCGTACAATGCTGGGTACTTCATTGGCCATTCTACTGCCTCTTGGAGCTGCTGTTTTACATCCTTTAGTCCTCCGATGTCGTCCCATTTGACATCAGGGTTTTCTATGAATACTTCACGCATTCCTGATGGCGTAACTTCGATCAGCGCCTTTTGAAAATCTTCATTGTTTACTATCAGCTTGTCCAACGTTTCTGGAGGAACCTTCTCGTCTTCCAAATTTAGTTCAGGAAGTAATCTTCTTAGGCATTTCATTGCTGCTTCCTTGCACAAGTATTCCAAGTCTGCTCCAACATAGCCGTGGCTCACTGAAGCAATCTTGTCTACATCGACATAGTTAATGTCATTTTCTTCTGTAACTAGTGGCATGTTTCTTGTATGAATGTTCAGAATGTCTTTTCTTCCCTTCTTGTCTGGTACTTTGATCTCAATTTCCCTGTCAAATCTTCCAGGTCTTCTTAGTGCTGGGTCGATTGCATTTGGTCTGTTTGTTGCAGCAATGACAATTACCTTGCCTCTTGCTTCAAGACCGTCCATGAGTGAAAGCATTTGTGAAACTACTCTTCGTTCCACCTCTCCTGTGACCTCTTCTCTTTTTGGGGCAATGGAATCAATTTCATCTACGAAAATTATTGACGGTGCCTTCTCTCTTGCCTCTTTGAAAATCTCTCTCAGCCTTGCCTCGCTTTCACCATAAAACTTGCTCATTATTTCCGGACCTGATATGCTGATAAAGTGAGCATTACTTTCATTGGCTACTGCCTTTGCAAGCAATGTCTTACCAGTACCAGGGGGACCGTACAATAGGACTCCCTTTGGTGCTTCAACTCCGAGTTTTTCGAAAATCTCTGGATGTCTTAATGGTAATTCAATCATCTCTCGTACTTTTTTAATTTCATCGGTAAGGCCGCCAATGTCCTCATAAGTTACTTGGGGTACGCCTCTTAGCGTTTCACCCTTTTCTGCAATATGGAAAACAGTTTTTTGTGTAACAAGAACTGCGTCTGCCGCTGGAGTAACACCAATTACCTGAAATGTTAAACGGCCGCCAAAATATGGAACCATTACGTTGTCGCCTTTAATCAGTGGCACACTTTCCAAGGCATCTGCAAGGTAACGCTCGTCTATTGGAGGAATTGCCTCTAGCGGAGCAACCACTACTTTTTCTGCAGCGACTGCCTTGATTTTCCTTACGGTTATCGTATCGCCGATTGCTATTCCGGCATTATTTCTGCCAAGACCGTCAATTCTGATTATGCCCTTGCCCTCGTCTGATGGGTACAGTGGAAGGCATTTCGCGACAGTTCTTCGCTTGCCCTTGATCTCAATCACATCGCCTGTCGATGCATTCAGCGTATCCATGGAATCATAATCAATTCTGGCCACGCCGCGACCAACGTCTCTCGTATATGCCTCTAAAACTTTGAGAGAAAGGGCACTTTGGCTCATAGCATTAAATCCGAAGCGTATTTTTTATATCTTTGTCGCATCATGGGTCCACCAAAACAAAGCTTAAAATCATAATGCCTAGGAACCAACGAAATGGGTAAGCGACCACTAGTTAGAAGACGTGGACGAGGAGGCATGCAGTTTAGAGCATCCGTCACTGGCAAGCTTGCGCCAGCAAAATACCCAAGCTTCGATCTTGCTGAAGATCGCAAAGGGGAGGTAATTGACTTGGTTCATGAAAGAGGCAGAGATGCGCCTTTGGCCAAAGTCAGATTTGAAAATGGCTCTGTTTCTATGATTCCGGCGGTTTTGGGAACCAAGATAGGCTCAACTATTAGATTTTCACTTAATGCAGAAATTGTAAACGGTAACGTGATTAGCATACAAAACATTCCTGACGGTACCATAGTCTGCAATGTAGAGAAGCACTATGGTGATGGCGGCGCTATTGCAAAAACTGCAGGAAACTCTGCTACCGTATTCTCGCACACCACAGACGGAGTGATGTTAAAACTCCCCTCAGGCAACTTTGTAATCCTAAATCCAAAAAACAGAGCCATGATTGGCGTGCTAGCTGGCGGCGGTACATCCGAAAGACCGTTCCTCAACGCAGGTAACAAGTGGCGCCGATACAGATCAAAAGGACGCAAATACCCAATTGTTAGGGGTGTTGCACAAGCAGCCTATGTCCATCCGCACGGTGGTGGAAGACATCAACATGTTGGACAAAGCTCGACTGTTGCAAGAGATACGCCACCAGGAGCAAAAGTGGGTAGCATTGCTGCAAGAAAGACCGGAAGGTCTAAGGTAGCAAGAAAGATCAAGATACAGGGCAGAACCTAGAATTTTTTCAAACCCTAAAATTGATTAATACCAAGGCTCGATTCTTTTCAAATGGCAAAGCAGCGGCTCCATCTTTTCATTAGCGGCAAGGTACAAGGTGTATTTTTTCGCCAAGCAATGAAAGTAAAGGCAAAAAAGAATCATGTCTTCGGCTGGGTCAAGAATCTGAAGGATACTAGGGTGGAGGCTGTGCTGGAAGGAGAAGATGTCAACGTCGGCAATGTTGTGGAGTGGTGTCATGCGGGACCCGCAAATGCACGCGTAGACGACGTTGAAATAATAAATGAAAAACATAAAAACGAATTTACAAAGTTTGATGTTCTCTACTAGCGAATTGTATTGTAGGCATCCTGCATCATTCTTTTGGTTTCAGCTAGGTCATCACCGCCTTTCACTGTGATTGTCTTCTGTGGCTCCTTTCTGTCGCGCTGAATCTTTATGATTATTTCTTCCAGTCCTGGCTCCATATCTGCAAACCATCTGAAAGATAACGACTTACCAAAAACCACTCTGTGAGCACGCACATCTTCCACTACGTTGTTTCCCAATCCCATGCAGTATTCTCTGAGGGAGTCAAAGGTAGGCAATATGGACGGCTTGATTTGAGTCTTGAAGATGTCATACGTCCTTTTTTGTCCCTGAAAAAACCCATCCATAAGCCATAATGTGGAATGGCATCATATAATTTGAAATAAAGTGGTAGTAGACCCGCCAGTTCCAGTCTAGACGAATAGTCCCATCTCAAGACGCACAAGATCCGCCACGTTGACGAAGTAGCGTGGGTACTTTGCCTTAGGATTGCTCCCTCCCGGACCTCATCCATTTCGGCAATTCGATCTTGGGAACT
>SCVO01000117.1 GCA_004322465.1 Candidatus Nitrosotenuis sp. | reverse complement strand
TCACTGCGTAATGTCGATCCAAAATTGCTCCTTTATAGATTTATCACTTGAAAAATCGAACAAATGACCAGTTAATTTCAAAATAAAAAAATAATATAAAAATAAAGCGCATCATTTGTCGGATTTTGATTTTGAATCTCTACTTTACAAAAAACGACTTTGCGTAGCTTGGAACGAGCGGAGAGGGATCATCCAGTGATTGCCAGACAAACGTCTCTACCCTATAGTTACCGCTTTCAGCTGGGGTCCACGATTGAGATAACTCAAAATTTTGAGCCGCATCCAGATTGCCCGTTATCCAAGAAAGTGAGACTATTTGATTTTGCTCGTTTGTGATCTGTACGATAGCTGTGAACAATTGCCGGTAATCTTGATTGTTGTGGATGTGGTTTATGATTTGGACTTGATTGCCTTTTGTCAGTTCGCTTACTTGTTTTCCATTGGAATCTGCAGTGTGAGGCTCCTCAATGGATACTTTTTGTATGCTCGGAACGTCTGAGCCCACAAAGGATTTTGCAGTTATGTCCAATTCATCAGGTATTCCATACGGAGGTGGCAGTGTTCTATCTTCATACCTTGCCGTGATGGTGTCGCCTAGGAATGCGCGTATTCTATTGCCGCTGGATTCGCCTGTCTGCGTAAGCGAGATTGTTGATTCAAAAATGCCAGAGTCATCCTGTGTTTCAACTGCAACAACTGAAATTCCAGCAGAGTCAGAATCAGTATACACTTCAATTGGAATTTGATCCAGATTTTCAGGATTCAAATTCATGTCAGGATCATTTACCTGAATTGTGACTGGATCATCGGCAAGATAATTGGGGCTTGAAAATGCAACTTGCCCCACATTCCAGCTAACCGTTGCAGATTTTGTCAGTACCACGCCGTCTGCAAATTCAAATGATATTGTGATTCCGTCATCTCGCTTTGCTTCAAGCAGTCCGTTTGTAGGACCAGTGCCAGAAGTACGCGGAATGGTGTCAGATATTCCGTCACCGTCAGCGTCGTGCAGAAACCCAGTAAGAGTTACTTCGCCTGTGAAGACTCCGCTGTTCGGCGATGTTTCTGTAAGTCGGTATGGTCCAAGGGAACTACTCGCAGTAGATATTTTGACTGGGTTATCACTGTTATCGCCGATCGAATCAATTCCATATTCGTTTTCATTCCAAGCAGGAGAGACAATTGTGATGTGGACTTTGTCAGTCCAGGTGTACACTTGCTTGTCTGTGTATATTGGCGCATATGGCTTGTAATAGTCCGGAATTTTTTCTGCAAAAGAAACACCGGTGAATAAAGTGATGCATACAACTAGAAACAGCAGATGACTTGCTATCAACATATGATTTTCGCCAACATTGGATTTATCAGTTTAGAAGAATCGTAACTTAGATTATTTTGAAAGTTGGATGGAGTTAAAATTTACGAAATGTGTGGATTTTGGAGACTAGTTTTTGGAGACCTGCATGAAGAGGTCGACTGTACCGGAGCCTACCGGGATGTTGCTTCCAACGATTACATTTTCGGTTACGCCCTTGAGGTTCTCAACTTCGCCAGTCAGTGCTGCATCTGCGATGGTTGGAACGGTAATTTCGAATGCTGCTCTTGCCAGGACGCTGTCTTTGGTTCCTGCAATTCCGTGCCTTCCTATTTGTTGCAGGTATCCACGTGAGCACATCATATCGGATACCAACATGATGTATCTTGCATCAACTTCCAGTCCTTGATCTTCCAGAGTTGAGGATAATTCGTTAATCATTGCATTTCGTGCAGCCTCGATTCCGAGTGTTGCTGCGATTTCAAACACGTTGTTGGTTCTAACGTTTCTCTTGTCGATTCCGTCAATCTCGAGTACCTTTGGTAGGTTGGATCCTGTTGTCTGGATGACCCACTCGTCGTCTTTTTGTGCCACTGTGACTCTGGTGATGTCTGGAACTCCCTTTACTATTGTGTTCAAGACCTTGTTTCTAATTGCAATCACAGTTGGTGCGTCCCCCTCCTCTGCAAGATTTAGTGTGAGTGTGTTTCCACTTGTTTCAATTTTGAATTTCTTGTTTGATGCCAGTGCCGCCTCTACTTCTTCAACGGTGCATCCTCTTTGGTTTAGCGCACCTGCGCTTAATTCAAGTGTAATTTCATTTGTATAGTTGGTGTCTACGTTTGACAGCAACGCGGTAATTTTGGTCTGCAGTGTGTTTCGTGCAACTTCGATTGCTTTCTCTCTTGATTTTTTGTATTTTTCCTCAAGGTAGATGTCCATGGTTGGTGTTACTGGTTTCTTTCTTGCATCAACTAGTTCAATCAGTCTTGGAAGACCCAAGGTTACG
>SCVO01000116.1 GCA_004322465.1 Candidatus Nitrosotenuis sp. | reverse complement strand
GAACAAACACGATTCGCAAACTTTATCACAAGTCAAATGGTGGGAACATACGAGTTTCTTCGGAAATTCCTGCGGGTGAAAAAAACTTGGAGAATCTGACACTCGCAGACATTTTGTATCCCTTGGGTCTTTGGCATCGGGGTCCTAGGAAGCGCATCGCATTTTTCGATAATCCTTGATCCAAACCCCTAGTTCTGAACAGAAGTCGGCGCCGTATCGGATATTAAGGGGGGTGAAATAGTGCGAATAATGCTTAGTCATCAAGACAAAACCTGGCTCAAAATGTGGCAGCAAAACTCGCCAGAAATAAGGGAAAAGGCCGTCATGTGGAGAAAACAGACCGCGTTTACCAGACTTGAGAGGCCAAGCCGAGTCCAGAAGGCAAGAAGCCTTGGATACAAGGCAAAGCAGGGAATCGTAGTCATCCGGGCTCGCGTCGGAACCGGGGGAATGAGGAGAAAAAGACCAGTTGCCGGCAGAAGACAAAAGCACTTGGGCGTGACTCGAATAAAGGCAGACGTTAGCATGAAGCAGGTCGCAGAAAACAGGACCGCGCAAAAATACAAGAATCTAAAACTACTTGGCTCGTACTTTTTGTACAAGGATGGATTTCATTATTGGTTTGAGGTAATCCTAGCTGATCCTTCGCATCCAAGAATATCGAAGGACAAAGAGCTGCGAAAAAGAGTAATTCCAGCTTAAATTGAAATTTCTTCTAATTCTGATTTTATCAATAATTGTAGTGGTCCCAGCGTTTGCAGTGCCGCTGTCTGACAGGACCGGACTTAAGACCAAGTTTGACGTCGACGTTGGAAACAGCACTTATGTGGTTGAGACTGTTGCGAACTTTAACATCGACGATGTTACATTCTACAATGACACGCTCGTATTCCAAATCTCAAGCGGACTCCAGGACAACTTGCTGGAGATGCAAATCCCGCAAAACATCACTGCCGGTGCAATCCATTTGTTTTTGGACAAGCAGGAAGTCGCCCCCAAGATACTGTCTGACCAGAAGATTTCTTTTGTGACACTCGAGTTCCAGGGGAATGGAACTCATGTGCTGGAAGTAAAAAGTGACTACACCACAAAGCCGCCTGAGCCGCAAGCCGTTCCGGGAGAGCCGGTGAACCCAGTTGCGGTGTTTCTGGTTGCAGCAGTTGCGGCAATTGCAGCCGGCATCGCAATGATGTACAGGAAGAAAAAGGCTATTCGTTGAGAAGATCCTGAATCATCTGATCAATGTGGCCTGTCTGGCCAAATGAGACGTCGCGCAAAATTCCCTTTCTGTCTACGAGTATTGTCGACGGCGTGCCGCGCAGGGAATACGTGTCAAACGTCTGCGCCGAATACTCCTTTGACTTGAAGTACTCCTTTACTCGCTGTATTATCTGGGACCTGTACTCTTCTGGCTGCGCATCAAAGTCTGGCAGCTGGCTTTTTATGAAATCCATTATCTTTTCGTTGCTCACGTTTCCAGTCTCTTTTGTCAGCAGGTCCATGCCGAGAGGAAACGGAATCTTGTATGGAATCTTGCTTCCGTCAACTGCCCTGCCGTACTGGGCAAGCGCCTTTTTTGTCTCGCCTATTGTCTCGCCAGTCTTTGCCAGGAGTTCCAAGTTCTCGACTGTGTTTTTGTCAAAATCCTCAAACGCCGTGGCAAGGCCGAGCACTGTTACTCCCTCTGAGTGATATTTTTGGTAAATGTTGATTGCCTCTGGTATGCCGTACAGAAAACATCCGGGGCAGTTCACCTGGAACACCTCGACTAGTACGATGTGGTCTTTTTCCTGATCAATGTTGGTCGGCATGCCCTGCACCCATTTTGAAACGCCTAGGTTTGGAGCCTTCTGGCCTATCTGTGCTATCAACAGTTGCAGGTCAATGTGAATATTTTAAAAATATACCGATTACACTTGGTTTTCTGAATTAGGATAATATACCGAGCAAATCATTCATCCGTCAGATGGAAGCAGTACCAGAAAAAAGGCTCGCACTATTTGCGCAAATGGAAGAAAGATATGAAAAAAAAGACGTCGATTATTTTGTCAGCCTTATCACTCACGAGGACTATGTCGTAAGAACCAGGGCAACATGCATTCTAGTTGACTTTGGGGGAGAGGACAAAGTACCATACATAGCAAAGGTCCTAAAGCATGACTCAAACGAGCTTGTGCGACACGAGGCAGCGTTTTCGCTGGGGCAGATGGGGTACCGAAGCGCAATCCCTCACCTAGAGGATGCGACGCTAAACGACCCAAGCATGTTTGTGCGACACGAGGCTGCAATAGCGCTCGGCGTGGTTGGGGCAAAGGACGCAAAATCAGTGCTGGAAAAGGCGCTCAACGACCCAAGCGTTCCCGTTGTGGAATCAGCAATTGTTGCGCTGTCTAACATTCAGTTCATGGAAAAGCTCAGCAAGAACGAAAAGTTTGCCAAGCTTACCGGCGGCTAGACAAGGGAAACCTTCGTTCCGTCATCGCCTGACTCAAACTTGTATATTTTCTCTACACTCGAGTCCTCAAAAATTTCCGCGTCATGTGTTATTATGATGAACTGGAGCGGACCTGTTGCAGCGTTTGGCATGTTGGATATCTGCGACAATACCTTGACAAGGGAGCGCCTGCGCTCCTCGTCCAGGTGGGTTGTCGGCTCATCCAGTATTATGAAGTTCAGGTTTGATGCCCCAAGCAGGTGTGCCATGCCAAGTCTGAGCGACAGTGCAACGCCGACCTGCTCGCCGCCGCTAAGCGAGTCAATGTCAATCGGGTCGTTCTTTGAGTAACACGTAATTGTAATGTCGCGCGCCTTTTCCGACAGTTCTATTCTGTGGATCTTTGTGTTGAGAGTGTCAAGGTATTCTGAGGCCTTTGCGGAAATTGTCATTAGCGCCCACGAGCGGAGGCTTGTAGCCACCGGACCGTCGCGGTCGTACACGGCAGTCTGTATGTCGTCAATCTCAAGCAGGTATTTTCTGACCAAGCTTAGCTCAGACAGAATGGAATTGTTTTTTGCGATTTTCTCATCTGCTCTTTTTATTTTTTCTGTAACTGCGCCGTACTGCTGATCAATCTGGCTTATCTCCCTGCGCTTTTGCTCAAGGTCTGACTTGAGCTTTTGAAATTCATTTTGATCAAACCCCGACACCTGCTTTTCAAGGTCTGATATTGTCTCGTACAGGGTTTTAGTGTGCGCATCAATTGACGCAAACTGGAGCAGCCCGCCCTCGGTGTTTACTGTGTCTGGAATCTTGATCTGGGATTTTTGCGCCTCTACCTCCGCACGCATTGCCTCGATTTGCCCAATATTCTGTATTGAATGCGCTGCAAGCGTGGTTCTTGCGGCAATTGCCCTTTGCAGTTTTTCTGCAGTCTCTTTTTTTTCCCTTGACAGCTGTTGTTTTCTTGCCTCCTGCTCCTGAATTTCTCTTTCAGCATTTTTCTGCTCCTGCTGCAGGTGCTCAATTTGGAAAATCGGCTTTAGGTGATCCACTGCAGAGTCGCAAACCGGGCACTTGCCGTCCTGGATCTGCAACCTTTTTGCAAGGGACTCGCGCTCCCGCATTATTCCTATGTTCTTTGATGCGTCCTGAATTTTTCTTGTAATGTTGTCGATTTCGGTTTCGGTTTTTTGCAGCAGCTCCTCTAGCATTCCGCCAGAGTCTACATGCTGGAAGCATTCTTGGCACGCCAAAATCTTTCTTTCCTTTTCTGCAATGTTTCTTTTAATCAACAGTATTGCGTCCTTTGCGTACTTTGTCAGCTCGCCCTTTCGCCGTTCTATCTGTACAAGCAGTGCCTCCTTTGGGGACTCGGTCTCCACTTTTCGCTTTATCTGTTCGAGTTCTGATTCATGTTTTTCCTTTTTTTCCTGGAGCTGCCTCCTTTGCGGCTCTGCTGATCTTATTTCGTCGCTCAGAGACGCGATCTCTTTGTTTAGGATTTCGATGTGGGTGTCGTCGTACCCTAATTTCTGCTGGATTGTCTGGCGAAAGTTTTTCTGGACTATCTTTAGCTGGCCTGCTGCGACATCAAGCTTGTCTATTCCTATTATGGCGTTGAGCAGTTCCTTGAACTCCTTTGGCTTTGCCTTGATTATGGAATTTAGCTCGCCCTGCTGGACAATTGACGCGACTTTGAGCTTGGTAAAGTCAAGGCCGATTCTTGATTCTATCTCTCCAGTCATGGACTCGCCAAACTGCCTTCTCTCGCCTGATGCAATCGGCATTGCCTCTCCGTTTCTTATCTCGAACAGCTGCGCACCTAGCGCGCCCTTGGAGTCTATTTTTCTCTCAGCCTGGTACTGCTTTCCGTTTAGCGTAAAATTGACCCTTGCGTACGCCTGGCTTGTGCCGCGCCTGATGAGGCTCTTGTTTGACTTTCTTGTGTGCTCCCCAAACAGCGCAAACGTTATTGCGTCAATGATGCTTGACTTTCCAGCCCCGTTGCGCCCTACGAATACGGTCACCCCCTCCTCCAAGTTTAGCTTTGTCTCTGAGTGAGAAATGAAATTGCCAAGCTCAACTGACGTGATCATTTTGGCCTCTTGAACTGCTCGAATCTTTCCACTATCAGATGTCCTGCCTCTTCAGTTTTGTTTGCCGACAGTAGTGGCAAAAGATCCTTTATCGCAAATGTTGCAAGCTCGTCTTTGCCAAGGCAGTTCGTTGCAAGTCTAATGAGTTCGTCATCGATGCTTGACGGCCTGTCAAGTAGCACTGACGAGTTTGTACCGTTGTTCTGGAGAAGCCTCCACACATAGTGCAGCGTGTGGGGCGCAAGTCTGGCCATCTGGGCCTGCACCAGATCCGACTCTATGTTGTCCCCTGAAATTTTTAGTTCCACAATCGGCTTTTTTGAAAACTTGGAAATCTTTTCTAGGACCTCGCTGACTGTTCTTTCCAGCGAGTCAAACTCCGTCTTTTGTGAAATCTGCGGTCTGGTGTCAAGCTTGATCCAGCTTGGAATTGCCTCGCTCCCTGAGATGTCTACTTCGTAGAATCCCTTCTGCGTATCCTTGATTCCCTCGCTTGTAGTGGTCTCAATTGATCCTGGGTATGCCACGGGCCCCGACAGGTGTGAAAACCGTTTTAGGAGCTGGTCATGGAGGTGCCCCATGGCATAGTAGGTAAAGTTCCGCGGAAGGTCTGTTGAATTTAGCTCGCCTGCAAACTTGTTTACCTCCGATATTCCCTGGTGCATCACCAAAATCTTGTGGCCCGTGTGATCCTTTGCAGCCTTGTCTACTTGCGCAAACCTGTCGTAGAATCCCGGCATCTCGCTTTTCCGTATCTTGTCAAATCCCGCAATCAGGACGCCTTTGTGGACAATCGGCTTTCCCTGCCCGACATACCTTGCAAAATCCAAGTTGTGGTACACGTACGGGACAGGAGTTGCGCGAATCCTGCTGATGTCGTGCTCGCCTAGGACAAAAAACGACTCTATCTGGTTATGCTTTAGGCGCTTTAGCGCGTTTGCCATCTGGACTATTGCCATGCCGCTTGGGTTTGGGACATGGAATATGTCGCCTGCAAAAATCACAAAATCGACATGGTCCCTAATTGACGTGTCGACT
>SCVO01000115.1 GCA_004322465.1 Candidatus Nitrosotenuis sp. | reverse complement strand
CTGCGTACATCTGCGGGAATTGTATTCCACCATTGGTCAAAAGTTCTACCCATAAACATGGGATCTTAGGTATGACTAATTAAAGCTTTTGAAGATTATACCGTAACAGGAATGATCGGGGTTTCGGTGACAACCTTTTAACATAGACGGATCGGCAGTTTAATTCTTGAAGGTAAAAGTATTAGGGGCAGGGCAAGAAGTCGGACGATCCGGCTTTTTGGTAAACTGCGACGGCGCAAATTATCTTTTGGATTATGGCGTGCAGCTGTCAAAAAACCCGCTTGCCCCACTCCACGTGATGCCAAAGGAGGTAGACTCTATCATAATCAGCCACGCGCACCTGGACCATTCCGGATATGTCCCGCTGATGTATGTAAGCGGAGGATGCGATGTGTTTGCGACTGCGCCGACATTTGACTTGAGTAGACTGCTAATCGAGGACATGCTGAAGCTGGAAAAAGACATGCACCCGTTCGGACTGCCGGAGGTGAACAAGATGATGAGCCACGCAAAAGAAATATCGTACAAACAAAAAGTACAGCGCGGCAACTCGTCATTTGAGCTGCGCGATTCCGGACACGTAGTAGGCGGGGGAACCGTACTTGTGGAATCGGAAAACAAGCGACTGTTCTACACAGGCGATGTCAATGTACGCGGCTCAAGGATGCTGCGCGAGGCGGACTTGGACTTTGGAGAAGTGGACCTTCTCATAACAGAAAGCACGTACTCCCAGACAAACCAGATGCCGCGGAAGGAATCGGAGGAAAAGTTCATCGAGTTTGCAAATGAGATTTTAGATCAAAAGGGAACGCTCTTTGTCCCGTCGTTTTCAGTCGAGCGCTCGCAGGAGATTGCGTGCGTTTTGAAAAACGCCAAGTTTAAGCACAAAATCATAATGGACGGAATGGCGCTAAAGGTAAACGAGATAATTTTGAGATACCCGGAATACTTGAGAGACTATAACGTCTTTTCAGATGCCATACACAACGCTGTGTGGATCAGCAGCCATGAGGAAAGAATCAGGGAGCTCAAGGAGCCGTGCGTTGTGATATCGCCTGCAGGAATGCTTGTTGGCGGAAACGCGGTGTTTTATCTGCAGGAATTGGCATTTAACAAGAAAAACGGAATCGCGCTGGTGTCATATCAGGGGGAGGGAACGCCTGGAAGAAAGTTGCTAGACACAGGAAAGGTGATGGTGCAGGGAAAGGAGAAAAAGGCAGACGCGCAGGTGCGACAGTACGAGTTTTCCGGGCACTCTGACAGGGATGCGCTCTTTGATCTGGTCAAGAGAATAAAGGGGAACCCGAAGGTCCTAACAGTTCACGGCGACGGCCAGTCCTGCACCAAGTTCGCAGAGGAGATACACGAGAGGTTCGGCTTTGATGCGCATGCTCCAAAGATGGGCGACACTATAACCATCTAAATTGGAAATCAATCTAGATCAGACCATCAACAGCGGACAGGTGTTTTTGTGGAAAAAAACAGGCGATACATGGTATGGGGTAGACGGCCAAAACGTGTTTGCCGCAAGCCAGACCAAGGCGGAGTCGCTGGAAGGGGACAGGATTGATTTTTTCAGAAAAAATGATAACTTGGAGAAAATTCTCAAGGACATATCAAAGGATTTGACAATAAAATCGGCAGTAAAGAAGTTCTCAGGCCTCAGGCTATTGAGGCAGGACCCGTTCCAGTGCTACATATCGTTTATCGTGTCGTCAAACTCTAGCATACAAAACATCCGATCGTCACTGTATAGAATCTGCGAAAAGTTTGGCAAAAAGACCACGTTCCGGGGAACAAAGTTTCACCTGTTCCCAGAGCCAAAGAGGTTGGCAAGGGCAAGCAATGAAGAACTATCATCGTGCGGATTGGGATACAGGGTACCGTTTGTAAAAAAAGCGGCAACATCAGTTACAGAAAATGAAATTGACTTTGATTTTTTAAAAAAGTCAGACTACCAGACAGCAAAGGATGCTTTGCTTGGGGTGTTTGGGATCGGCAACAAGGTTGCAGACTGTATCTTGCTTTTCTCGCTTGACAAGCTGGAATCGTTCCCGCTGGACAGGTGGATATTGAGGAGCTTGCAGAATTACTATCCGGGCAGGTTTTCTTTTGACGGCAAGACCCTGACTGACAAAAAATACCAGGCGCTGCATTCCGAACTAGTCCAATACTTTGGAAAGTATGCAGGATATTCACAGCAGTTTCTCTTCAAGATGATACGGGATGAGAATCAGAAAAAATGGTTGTAAACCCTTAATATGGTTAAAATTTTTGAAATCCTTGGGCTGGTAGCTCAGCTTGGACAGAGTGCTGGACTTCTAATCCAGTGGTCAAGGGATCGAAGCCCTTCTAGCCCGTTTAATCAGTCATAACATATCATATGTTTTTGGATACGTAATTCCAATTCCTCATGTAGTGAGTCTTACAGGACTCAAACTTTCAATGATTCAGATCCTAACCATTCAGTTTTTTTTGTGATCTATTTTTTAGTTTGATAATGACCGCGGCAGGTATCGCGAAATACATTCCGATATTCAATAGAATAATTCCAATACCATATCCTAACATTTCTTGTTCAGAACCTGCATCCACATAGTTGAGTATCGACATTGTCGAAAGCATTGGAGTTATTGCAGTCCTAACTACTTCTTTGAATATGGGGCTGTTTCGCTCCAAGTCTGCCACCGCAGGGCTAAATGAATAATACAGGTTGTTAAATGCAGACATGAATGCTGTTCCAGAGCTTGTGCTAAAGAGCACGTTGTCCCTTACCTCTCTTAACATCTGTATCTGCGGTGCAAGTTCTGATCCAAATGCCGCCGTTGCAATCAGACATCCGCCGCCTTTACTCTGCTCCACAGCTGGGGGAGAAACGATTTTGGCAACACACTTGCCATTCTTAAATACAGTGCCTTCTCCGCAAACGGACTCATCGATTTCCTTTGCTGTGGGTTGCTCTGTAGTTTTTTCTGTTTCTACTGGTTCGGGTGCTTGTGCGGTTTCTTCATTAGTTTGTGGAACGAGTGGTGCGGATAGTTGACTGATGACAAGTGTAATTGTTTTCTTCATTTGAATGTTAATTACTGTTGGTCCACCCTCTTCTCCGTGTTCGGTAGCAAGAATCACTGGCGATAATGTTGATTTGCCAGAATAACCCTCAGGAATATTTACCGAGATCTTTATGAATTCTATTTGTTGAGGTTGAATCTCAATTGATTTGGGAAACGACAAAAATTCTGCGCCTTCTCCCTCGGCACTAATCTCTACAGTGGTAATTTTATCTGGATAATCCGATATTAATCCCCACTCTACATTCTTTGTCTCGCCTTTCGCCAGGTTAATTTCGATTATTCCGGCCACCTGCTGAAGGGCTAAAACCTGTTGGTAACCAATTACAATAATTGAAAAAAGAATAATTGATACAAAAATAAGAAATTTCACATTATTTCACTAGCACACCAGTTAAAATATTTTAATTTAATAGCAATTTCAAGCTGTTCAGGTTCTCTATTGAGCATGTTTAAGTAATTTTATTTGTAGTTTGCCTTGTTGGTAAGTGTGATCTTAGGACTATTTTTAGTGTCAGTATTAACTATTTTTATGATATCTGGAACTTCGTATGGCGAAGTATCTGATTCTGATAAAAAACCATTAATTGAAATATCTAAAAGTGCCAAAATTGATAAGGATGAAAAAAATGGCGAAAAAAGATACATCGTGCTTTTTAAAGACAGGGTCGAAGACAGTGACATAGATAACTTGAAAAAAAATGGCGGCAAAGTAAAAAATGTTTTCAAGTCATTACCAGGTCTTGCAATTTCTGCGGATGATATGCAAATACAAAAAATAAAATCGGACAAAAGAATCAAAAACATAGTTGAGGACACAGTAGTACATACATTTCTAAGCAACAGCGTCCCACATATTGGCGCAAATTCCGTTCACGCCGCAGGTGTTACTGGAAATGGCATTAAGGTTTGTATCGTGGACACTGGGGTTGATGACTCTCATCCTTCACTAAATCCTTTGATAGCACAATATGATTATGTGAACAATGATGGTGACGCAACAGATGACGAAGGGCATGGAACCCATGTTGCAGGCATAGTGGCATCAAGAGATTCAGTGTACAAAGGAGTTGCTCCAGATACATCCTTGATGGCAGTCAAAGTTCTTGATAGTACTGGATCTGGATTTATGTCAACCGTAATTGTAGGAATCGATTGGTGCATTGTAAATGGAGCAGATGTGATCAATCTAAGTCTTGGCGGTGGATCTTTTACAAATACATGTGACGGTGATCCCAGTGCAATTGCTGTAAACAATGCAGTTGCCCAAGGGGTTGTTGTAGTAGCTGCTTCGGGAAATAACGGATACATCAACGCCGTAGCAGCTCCCGCATGTGCGTCACAAGCTATTGCAGTCGGAGCAGTTGATAATGGAGATGGGAGAACTTCGTTTTCAAATGAAGGGCCGCAATTAGATGTTGTCGCACCAGGTGTAAGTATAGTTTCCTTAAATGCTCCTGTTGTTGGCGGAGGATTCACTTCCAAAACCGGTACGTCGATGGCTACGCCACATGTGGCAGGACTAGTAGCTTTGCTTTTGGAGACAAATCCATCTCTATCTCCAATTCAAATCATCTCTGCCATTAAGAACACATCACTTGATCTTGGAGCTGCAGGATTTGATACGATATATGGATTTGGAAGGATTCAGGCGTATAATGCTTATCAAAGTGTTGTTCCTCTGGATGTATCCGTTGTTGAACGAGTCGGCATAACTGACTCTATCATAGCTCAAAGTTCAACTCCTCAACCTCCAGCTCAATACATTAGTCAAGCGACAGGCCAAGTAAACATCCTTGGTTCGTGTGGATTATCATTTCCTAATGGTAATAATATCCACTATGGCAGCTTGACTTCCAATACAATCAGCCCCGAAATTAGACTTAACATGACTAATTCCGGTACCACTCAAGCAACACTGCAAGTTAGTGGTACAAACTGGCTTGACGAATCATCGAGTTCACAGATGTTTGTAAACAGAACATACTATGGCGTGACATCTGGAACATACTTCCAAAAGACACCACTACAGGCATTTAACCAATTGGTTACTAGCAACTTTATTCCAGCAGTAACGCTGCAGACATTCTGGCAACTACAGGCAATCCTACTCGATCCGTCATTTACCGGAATAACGACCCAGACTATGGATTTCACAGTAAGTTGTTAATACAACTCTATGAGGAAAGATGGCAATGAAGAGACTGGTTTTAATAATATTTTCAATTCTAGTTTTTACCACCCAATCAGGTATTGTCTATGCTTCCATAGGGAATCAAGCTACGGGCTCTGTCCAGATAATCAGCACTGATAGCGAATTATTTTGCGGAAAAACACTAACAGAATGGAAACATTTTGGCGCAAATATCATTAATGGAACAGATGGTAAAGATGTCATCCACGGTTCAAATAAGATCGATGTAATTATTGCAAAGAGTGGAGACGATATTGTGTTGGCGGGGGATGGGGATGATTGTATTATTGGCGGAACTGGAAACGATCGAATCATTGGGGATAAAGGCAACGATGTCATATTTGGCAATGAAGGAAATGATATTATCGATGGTGGTAAAGGGGATGACTTTGTAGATGGTGGAAGCGGAAATGATAGAATAACTGGCAATCATGGTAATGACACCATAATGGGAGGAGATGGGAATGATAAGATTTGGGGCGGCTTGGGAAATGATACCATGGATGCAGGAACTGGAAACGATTGGGTCAACGGTGGAATCGGTGACGATACGATACGCGCAGGATCGGGCGATGATAGGATATTTGGAGGACCGGGACACGATGATTTGTTTGGCGAGGGCGACAACGACAAGATACATGGTGGTCAAGGAAATGATAACTTGAATGGTGGAAGCGGCACTGACAACTGTCACGACAAGCAAGGAAGTAACAATTTCATCTCATGCGAACGACGGATACCAATCAATGAAGAAGATGAGCCAGAAAATGACGAATAACTGATGACATTGGATATAGTTATGAAGATCAAGTTTAGTAAATCTGTTTTATAAAAAATAGCAATCCTATGTGATTTGTTTAAATAGTTGAGATTGTTAATATTGACAATGAAAACGTGGCATGGTATTTCACTTACAGCTTTAATCGCACTGATTTTCTCAATTACTCCTGCAATGATCATGTCTGTTAGCGCTCAGCAGGCAACCGGTTCTGCAACCATTCTTGGCACCTGTGGCATATCATTTCCAAACGGCAACAGCGTAAACTACGGAAGCTTGGTTCCAAACACAATAAGTGCCCAAAAAAACCTTAACATGACCAACTCTGGCTCCGTCAACGCCACACTAACAGTAAAAGGTGGAAACTGGAAAGATCCAGTAAATAACTCAGTCATGCTTGGTAACAGAACCCACTACAATGTAACGTCCGGTACATACTTACAAAAGACACCGCTCCAATCGTTTGACCAGTTAGTAAAGAACCCATTCCGACCATCCGTGATACTTCAGACATTCTGGCAACTACAGGCAATACTATTGAATCCATCATTTACTGGCACAGCCACACAAACGATGAACTTTACCGTATCCTGTTGATATGATAAAGAAATGCAGACTTTGTTTAACTGAAATTTTATCAAATACCATTAATCCAAGTGAGATGTGAGCATTGGTAAAGTTATCAAAATTAGTTTTAGTTGTAGTAATAATGTTCATACTTGCATTTCCGGCTAATGTGGCGCTGGGTTATCATTTTCCAATTACAATATCCAATCCGTTGCCATCATTGGATGACAGCTTTGGTTGGGCTGTTTCGATCGATAGTGGCAAAATCCTTGTTGGCTCAACTCTTGGGGATGATAGCGGCGTTGTAGATGCTGGCAACGCATACCTCTTTGATGCGACAACAGGTGCACTGCTGCACACACTTAACAACCCAACACCTGTCTTAAATGATGTCTTTGGTTATTCTGTCTCACTCTCTGGTAATGGTGCTCTTATTGGCGCCTATGGTGACGATACGGGCGCCGAAAACGCCGGATCTGCATACCTCTTTGATGCGACAACAGGCGCACTGCTTCGCACGTTTAACAACCCAACACCTGTACAAAATGACAGTATGGGATTTTCTGTCTCATATTCTGGCAACAACGTCCTTCTTGGTGCACCATTGGACGATACTGGTTTCCAGAACGCAGGTACGGTTTATCTCTTTGATGCGACAACAGGCGCACTGCTTCGCACGTTTAACAACCCAACACCTGCCTCAAATGACTACTTTGGTTATTCCGTATCTATCTCCGGCAACTCCATTCTTATCGGTGCATATCAAGATGATGCCGGCGCCACAGACGCAGGATCTGCATACCTCTTTGATGCGACAACAGGCGCACTGCTTCGCACGTTTAAC
>SCVO01000114.1 GCA_004322465.1 Candidatus Nitrosotenuis sp. | reverse complement strand
ATTCTAAAATACACTGGAAGGGCAATGACTTCAACCGAATTGTACGATTCATTAAAAAACATAATAGCAAACAAGGCTGAAAAAAGGCAGGTATTGACTCATGGCGCTTAAAATCGGTGACTACAAAACTGAGGTGCACAATGATTGGTGTGCCGGATGCGGCGATTTCGGAATTGTCAATGCCATACAGATGGCATTGTCTGAAATGCAAATTCCAAGACACCAAGCTGCGATATTTTCTGGCATAGGGTGTTCCGGCAAGACGTCTCATTTCATTAACGTGTATGGGGTGCACACGTTGCATGGACGCGTTCTGACATTTGCGCAGGGCGCAAAGCTTGCCAACCCAGACATGACGATTATCGCTGCGGGCGGCGATGGGGATGGGCTCGGAATAGGAGTTGGTCATTTTGTTGCAGCTGGCAGAAGAAACTTGGATCTCACTTACATCATATTCAATAATGGAGTTTATGGACTCACGAAGGGACAGGCATCTCCCACACTTAGGCTGGGAGAAAAAACAAAATCACTGCCGTCGCCAAACACAAACTACAATGTCAACCCGATAGGTCTTGCAATTACGAGCGGGTTTACCTTTGTAGCACGTGGCTATGCGTACGATGTGCGCCATCTAAAAGATCTCATAATTGCGGCAGTACGACACAAGGGTCTTGCGTTTCTTGACGTTTTACAACCATGTCCGACATACAACGACATCAATACGCGCGACTGGTATTCGGGGATGGATAGGATGGACGAGTCGCAAAAACAACACTCGCGAATCTACAAGCTTGAAGACACCGGCTATGATCCGGTGGTTCATTATGACTCTGAAACAGAATTCAATGAAAAATTAACACAGGCACTAGTCAAATCCCTAGAGTGGGACACTAAGATTCCTACAGGTATATTTTATAAAAATGAAATAATCAGCCAATATGAAAAGAGAATCATGGACAAAATTCCAAACTACATGGAAAACCCGCCAGCTGCGCAGGTCGTCTCCTCAAATAACAAACCCACCACCGACATATCAAAAATTTTAGATTCTATGTCTGTTTGAAATACCATGGATGATCACATAATGAATATTGGCAAGTTATACGGAAGGTTATGCTAGTTGAATCTGACCGAAGCGAACAAGATATTTAGAAAATCCATAATTAAGGGATATTTTGAGCCAAGCTTGCTTAACCTCGATTTTAGCAAATCCAACATAAAACATCCAATCCTGCCTGAGGACGGACTGATGCAATCGAATCTGTTGCACATCTTTTTCGATGTTGAAACTGGCGCTGATTATCCTGATGGCGACGAATGGTTAATCGCAGAATTTTTGTTTCCATACAACATAAAAATTCCGGACAGTGTGAAGGGGCCTGACTATTTTACCTCGCTTTCATTAAGTGACGGAAAAAACTTTTGGCATCATCGCGAACTGATTCGATTCAAATATGGAAAATCAAAAAAGCTTGCAGAGTCTCTAGAGTTTTTGGATTCCAAATACAAAGAGCTTCATTCAATGCTTGAGCCGTTAGAAAAAGACATCAAATAACTACTTTCCAGACGTCGTTTTTTAGAACGAATTTCTTCTTGTTTGCAAATAAAGTGTTCAACCTCCATTTCCTGGTCTCTATGTCAAAGTTGTAAACTACATCTGATATCTCCTGGGGCATATTGGCAGAATCTAGGTGGAATGGCAATAACTCAATCACAAAATCTATCTTTTCTAGCGCATTGTCAAACCAACTGCGGTCCTCCACATCCAATGCAAACCCTATCTTTGGACTGCCCAAAAAATTAATTTCGATTTTCAAGGCATGGTTCATTCCCCTGCGCCTTTTCATTTCCTTGAAAATCTGCTTGACCTTGTCCCATCTGCGATATTCAAACCATCTGAAAAACTCTTCATTGAATTCAAGGGGAATGGATACTGTGATAAGACTGACAAAATTTGGATCCATCTCCTGCGTCTCAAACTGTGTTACCCGAAACCTCTCACTAAATATTCCATAAATTACCTCGATTTCCCACGGTGAAATTCCATAATACCGCAAATCTGTGATCAGAAAGCCGTCTGCCAACGTTTTCTTTTCTAAAAAATTGTAATTAAAGTTTCAAGGACTGACTCGGAAAACCTGGGAGTCTTGTTATATGGTGTTTAGATATTTCCACAGATAAAATATGCCGATTGTGCTGATGAAAAAGAGCATCGGTTTCCAAGCAAAAACGGGTATGCTCGGCGTTGCCAATTTTATCTTGTAATTGTCAAATACTGTGTGAACATAGTTCTTTACCTTGTCGTTCCAAATTTTATAGTCAATTTGATGTTTTTTCAGCATGCTTTCAACCTCATAAATCACTGGGGTCCTCTGGCAGAACAAGTGTTGCAAATAATCCCTTGAAACTTCGACTTCTGCATGTATTGCAACAAGTCCTTTTTTCATGTCAACCAATCTGACATGCATCTCCCAA
Source organism: Candidatus Nitrosotenuis sp. (assembly GCA_004322465.1). Classification (GTDB taxonomy): domain Archaea; phylum Thermoproteota; class Nitrososphaeria; order Nitrososphaerales; family Nitrosopumilaceae; genus Nitrosotenuis. The sequence goes on along the minus strand of SCVO01000114.1, from coordinate 28,379 downwards.
GGCTTTTTCAGTTTTAGTGACAAGCCGTGACCGATTTGAGACTCTTGCCTGTGTTCAAATTTCACATGAGTAAAGCCTTCGTTTTTGAAGAGCTTCAAGAGGTCGTCTACATTTTTTTTAACAATGACTGTAAGCTGCTCTACTCCCTTGGCATCAATGCTTATGGTTCGCTTGATTCCGTCATGAAATGATATTGTCTTTGGATATCTTGTGAGATATTCTTGTGCCATTTGGTCTCTATCCTGTCCTCAAAATCAGTTTTATTTAAAGCAATAAACTAGTTTTAACAACCCGCTCTAATTTTTGCTCTGAAAGCCGCGAACATATACACATTGATCGTAGGATATTGCCATCTCATCGGTCCTTATTTTTCTGTCAGTTAGCTTTACCCCAGAATTTTTTATCACTGCAACCGGAGTTGATTCTGAACCTTCTCCCATTTTGTGATTTGCAATGGTGGCAAGATTATCTGCAGTTGCCTTTAGGGTAACTTTGAGCGGGTTGCCGTCAAGATCCTTTTGTCCTCTCATGTCATGGACTGGTTCCAGTCCCGCACATGCAATCGCTACCCCCGTGGTACCAATTCTTGCTGGCATCAATCTACTGTCTACAATTATTATTCCGACATGAATCCCGAAATTAAGAAAGATCTTTCTGCGCAGCTGCTCTGCTACCAAATACGGCATGTCTGGGTACAAAATTATGCTGCCCTTTCTTACGTTTGATTTGTCTATTCCAGCATTTGGAGCAAGAATGTTGTCTGATGACGTAAGTACAAAGCCTGCCACCCCGCCAAAAATTTTATCCGACTCGCGCAGAACCACCTCTGCAGTCCTTGCATCCAGCTGAAACCTTTCCGATATTGATTGGGATTTTTCTGACGATCGGATTTTCTCAATGTCGACAATGCGGTTCTGCGAGTTTGCCGCATACTTGCTTGATATTACCAAAATGTCCCCATTTTCCAAACTGACCTTGTTATCCAGGGAACTCACTATGTCCTGGTACAGATCAAAACCGCCTTGCCTCTTCTCTATTCTGATTGGGGTGACCTCTAGTGACATGATCAATCTGCGACTTTCGTATCTTTTATCTTTCCTCCAAAGCTTTTAATCCAAAATGAGGCGTATTTTGAATGTGAACATCACAGAAAAACTCCTGGCAAAGGCTGGCGGTAAGCCAAGTGTAGCGCCTGGAGACATTGTTTTTGCTAACGTGGACAAAGTGATGATTCACGACGTTTCGGGACCCGGAGTCATCAAAGTGTTTGACAAGCTAAAAAAAGAAGGCACAGTCAATGTGGAGAAACTTTGGAATCCGTCAATGGTTTGGGTTGCCGAGGATCATTTTGTCCCGTCTGCCGAAAAAATTTCCGCGGAAAACGTCATGAAACTATCGAAATTTACAAAGCAGTATGGAATTGAAAAACACTTCAAGTATGGAATGGGGCAGTATGGAATATGCCATACGTTGTCGCACGAAGAGGCCTTGGTCTTGCCGGGAGAAATCTACGTTGGCGGCGACTCGCACACAAATACAACTGGAGCACTAGGCGCGTTTGCATGTGGACTTGGACATACGGATGTTGCATATGTTTTGCTAAATGGAAAAATCTGGTTTAAGGTGCCAGAAACTCTGTACTTTAAGCTAAACGGCAAGCTACCTGAAAACGTGATGGCTAAGGATTTCATTTTAAAAATAATCGGTGACATTGGTAACGATGGTGCGGCATACGCGGCAATGCAGTTTGGAGGAAGCGGAGTATCTGAAATGTCAGTAGAGTCCAGACTCACACTATGTAACATGACTACTGAGGCAGGTGCAAAAAATGGCATAGTGGAGCCCGATCAAAAGCTCTTTGACTATCTTGCATCTCGAGGAGCCGGAAGTTATACTCCAGTGTATGGCGACAAGGACGCACAATATGATAAAGTGTATGAATACGAGGCATCCGAACTTGAACCGCTAGTTGCAAAGCCTTACTCGCCAGAAAACATTGCTGTTGTAAGGGATGTATCTGGGGTCGAGCTTGATAAATCATACATTGGCTCGTGCACCGGAGCAAAATACGAGGATCTAGAAGCTGTTGCAAAAATTCTAAAGGGAAGAAAAGTCAAAATTAGAACCGAGATTTTGCCTGCCGCAATATCTATTTACAAAAGAGCGATGGAAAACGGACTACTCAAAATATTCCTTGATGCCGGTGTGACAGTTGGCCCGCCTACCTGTGGAGCATGCTGTGGCGCGCACATGGGGGTTTTGGCAAAGGATGAAGTCTGCATCAGTACCACCAACAGAAACTTTCCTGGACGAATGGGACACGTGGAATCGCAAACATACCTCTCGTCTCCCCTTGTAGCTGCAGCGTCTGCAGTTACTGGCAAAATCACTGATCCGAGGGACCTATGATGGCAGGCAAGGTAATAAAATACGAACGCGACAACATTGACACCGACGTAATCCTACCTGGGACGTATCTCAAACTACATGACTATGACGAAATAGCAAAGCACGCAATGGAAGGGATAGATCCAAACTTTCATGCAAGAGTAAAAAAAGGCGACTTTATTGTGGCGGGAAAAAACTTTGGCTGCGGCTCATCGCGTGAGCACGCCCCAATCGCACTAAGCCACTGTGGAATTACGGCAGTACTGGCATTGTCTTTTGCAAGAATTTTCTACAGAAACGCAGTCGATGGCGCATTCCTACTTCCGATAGAAATCGACGAGACTGCCTACAGGAAAATATCCGAAAACGACCAGTTAGAAATCAACACACAAAAAAACGAAATTAAAAACCTTACAAAAAACGAGACCTATTCGATGAAGCCTTTCTCCGACATAATCTCAAAAATTATAGCGGCCGGCGGCCTATTCAAGTACAAGCCAGATTAACGCACACTTTTACAATTTTATACTGATTCCATCACACATTTAGTGTAAAATGCCACAAACGTTGTTTGAAAAGGTCTGGAACTCTCACAAGGTAACAGAAATTGACGGTAGGACACTCATCTACATAGACAGGCACTTGGTCCATGAGGTGACGTCCCCACAGGCGTTTGATGGCTTGAGGCTTAACAAAAGAAAGGTACGACGACCTGACTTGACGTTTGCGACAATGGATCATAATGTCCCGACAAACAACCGTTCCCTTCCAATAGTAGACCAAATTTCCGCAATCCAAATCAAAACACTGGAAACAAACTGCAAAGAATTTGGCATCGAGCTGTTTGATTTGCACAGTCCATACCAAGGAATAGTGCATGTGATAGGACCAGAACTTGGGATAACCTTGCCAGGTACTACTATTGTGTGCGGTGATTCCCACACATCAACGCATGGTGCCTTTGGGGCATTTGCACTGGGTATTGGAACAAGCGATGTGGAACATGTTTTGGCAACCCAGTGCCTTGTGATGGACAAGCCGAAAACATTTGAAATCAGGGTGGATGGAAAAAGAAAACACCGACACGCAGTTACCGCAAAGGACATCATTCTTTCCATAATAAAGCGCATAGGAACCGCAGGTGGAACTGGAACCGTAATAGAATACCGCGGAGAGGCAATTTCTGATCTTTCAATGGATGAAAGAATGACCGTATGCAACATGTCAATTGAGGCTGGCGCAAGAGCGGGCCTGATTGCGCCGGATGCCAAGACGTTTGACTATTTGAAAGGAAGAAAATACACGCCAAAAAATTATGATGAATTAGTTGAGTCTTGGAAGGCAAATCTGGTTACTGATAATGGAGCTAAATTTGACAAGGTCTTTACAATTAACGCAAATGACATAGTGCCACAGGTAAGCTGGGGAACAAACCCTGCCATGACAAGTGATGTCACCGACATGGTTCCGCATCCAAGCGAATATGCAAAAGGCAACAAAAGCGAAGAAGACGCAGCAAAAAAAGCACTAGAATACATGGACCTAAAACCCGGAACCCAAATCACCGACATCAAAATAGACCGAGTATTCATCGGTTCATGCACAAATGCGCGACTCCAAGATTTGATAGAGGCAGCAGATGTAATTCATGGAAGAAAGGCATCGCCAAATGTTAGGGTGATGGTTGTTCCGGGATCACAGCAGGTGAAAAAGCAAGCTGAAGAGATGGGTCTTGACAAGATATTTCAGGACGCAAATTTTGAGTGGAGGGAGTCGGGGTGCAGCATGTGCCTTGGAATGAATCCTGACATCTTATTGCGAGGCGAAAGATGCGCAAGCACCTCCAACAGGAATTTTGAGGGAAGGCAGGGAACTGGTGGGCGGACTCACCTTGTTAGCCCGGTTATGGCCGCCGCTGCGGCGATTGCAGGACATTTTGTTGACGTGCGAGAGTGGTTCTAGATGGAAAAATTCAGCAAAGTATCCAGCACCGCAATTCCGCTAGACCGGGCAAACATCGACACAGATCAAATTGTTCCAAAACAATTCCTAAAGCTTGTCCAAAGGACCGGTTTTGGCAAGTTCCTATTCCATGATTGGAGGTTTGATCAAGGAGGGCAGCAAAAACCGGATTTTGTACTAAATGACCCAAAATACTCTAATTCGCACATACTCGTGACGGGTGAAAACTTTGGCTGCGGCTCATCGCGTGAACACGCGGCATGGGCACTGAAGGATTACGGGCTTGATGTTATAATCGCGCCGTCCTTTGCCGACATCTTCTACAACAACTGCTTCAAAAACGGAATCCTGCCAATCCAAATTCCAAGAAACATCATAGGAGAACTCATGCACACTGTATCAAAAATTGAAGTTGATCTGGAGCACCAGACCATAAAATACGATTCAAAGATAATCCAATTTGCAATAGATGACGGTAGGAAAAAGACGCTGCTGGAAGGACTAGACGACATTGCAGTTACATTGCAATATCAAGAAAAGATTGCGCTTTATGAAAAAAGTCACACTCTGTGACTCATCTGTTTTATTATTTTTTTAACAACCTTGTCGTTGCGCTCCAGCACTGCGGGAGATTCTACATCGAGCCATGGGGTGTTTTTGATATCAAACGCGCTGACGAGTCCTTTTTTTGACAGTCCTTGCAAAATATCAAATGACAAATTGACGTTCTTCTTTGTCCTAAACTTGGCCTTTATCAAGTCAATTATTTTTCCATGAATCACATAGATCCCAGTGCACTCAAAGTTCGGCATTTTGACCAGCGGTTTTTCAATAAACTCTGTGACGACCCCATTGCTTACTTTTGCAAAGCCCGTCTCCTCCTTTCTGTACTGTCTTGTTGCAACGCATGCAACGCTCTTTTTTTCAACAAAGTGCTTGTACATTTTTTCCAAGTTTACTGCCCCAAGATTGTCTACAAACCACAAGAAGAACGGCTCGTTTCCAAGCGTTTTTCCCAAATGTAGCAAGTCTCCGGCAGTGCCGCTTCCAGAGTCTTGAACAAATCTTATTTTTGGATTGTTCTCCAGATAGTTCTTTATCTGGCCGCCTAGGCCTGCGATGTCTGTAACTATGATTATCTCTGAAACTAGCTTGGATGAGGCCAGATATCGCACAACGTGGCTTATCAGAGGGCTTCCAGAAACCGGAATCATGGCCTTTGGAAAATAATCTGTGAAAGGCTTCGCGCGCGTTCCTTTGCCGCCTGCTAGAATTATTGCTTTCAATTACCTGTATGATTTCTGCTTTCTTCTTCTAGCTCCAGGACCGCCAAATTTCTTTGGCTCTTTCTGTCTGGCATCTCCGCTTAGAAGGTGTTTATCAAACTCGTTGATTTTCTTGCGCAGCTCTGTTCTGACTGGCTTTGCAAATGGGTGCTCTTTTGGATCCTTTTTCGATTTTGTCCAACCTGTCAACGCTCTTGAAATTGCAGTTGCTGCCGCATATGCTTGACCCATAAATCCGCCGCCTTTAACACGAACTGAAATGTCTACTTTGCTTCTTAATTCGCCTGCAAGCTCAAGTGGACTCAAAATTACCTCTCTTGCAGTTTCCTGCTGTATCATTTCTGCAGGAGTGTTGTTTATTCTAACTCGACCGGTTCCCTTTGTGATGTAGACATGCGCCCTCGATGTCTTTCTTGTTGCAAAGTAAATCTCTGTCTTTGGAATCATGTTGGGTTCCAGCCTACTGTTTTTGACAAGTCGGACATTGTGGTATAGTTAGCAGAAGGTCTTGTGATCTTTGCATTTTCTAAAACCACTTTCTTTGATGATTTCAATTGTTTTGGCACTCCCATGTATGTGCGAAGGCGTTTTAGTGCTGCATCGCCTGACGGCTTTTTTCTTGGAAGCATTCCGCGCACCATTCTTGCAATGATTGTGTCTGGTCTTCTTGGGTGGTATGGACCGTGTTCTGGATGCAGAATACTTGCAATCTCTAGAAAGTCCCTGTACTCGTTGATAATGTTACTTTTGTTTCCACTAAGCATTATTTTTTCGCAATTCACAACTGTGACTCGGTTTCCGTTCAGGAGCATCTTTGCAACGTTTGAGCTTAGTCTGCCTGCAACTTGATCCGTTCCGTCAACTACTATGTTTTGGACTTGTTTATCCAATTATTCTCACTCCCTTCCCTGAAGGAAACTTGGATATCATCTCGGAGTGGCTGACAATTTTGCCGCCTGCCTCTAGAATCTTTTTTGCAGCCGATGTAGAAATTGCAAATGAACAAACTGTTATTTTATGAGAAATACTTCCAGTCCCAAGCAATTTGCCTGGTACCATTATGACGTCGCTATCTTTGGTAACGCTGTCTATTTTGGTCAAGTTTACTACACGCTTTGCAACGCTTGGCTTTAGCGCCATCTCTGCAATCCTTGACCATATGGGGGCATCGTTCTTAATTGATGCCTGTTTTAGCTCCTTTACCATTTTTACAACGACTTGATTGGTCATAGAATGAACCCTTTGGAGCCCAAATATAATATGTATGATTACGCCTTTAGTTCGGACATCGTTTGCTTGAACTCTTGGAGTCTGTTTTCAAGCTCATCGACCCCTGCCAAGAGAATTTGCTCTGGGCTTAGCGCTCCAGTAGTCTCAAGTGTAAGGACATGTTCGTCTGGTTTATCTGTATGAGTTAGAACTGATACGTTTGCCGAATTCCATTTGGCGTGATCTGATCCGCGTCCAAGTCTTGCATATGCTTCGACTTTGAGCTTTTGACCTGGAGCTAATTGCACAATTGGAATCTTGTCCGATACTGCCTTTACCACGTCGTCTTCCGAACTGAGTTCGGCCGAAGTGATGGTTCTTGTGACGTCCGTGTCTCCTGAATCAATTACGAGCATGACGCGACAGTTTGAGCAGCCAGTCTTGCTTTGGCATGCGCACTTTGACGGTTCCGCAAATCGTTTCAAGTCAGTCTTTAGCGGTATGAGACCTAATCTGTGTGCCACGCCCTCGTCTGACATTACTGATGAATTGTCGATGACATCAACAGTGTCTATCGCAAAAACAGGAACTCCGTTAAGACAAATTCGTCTTAGTGCATTTGCGTATTGCAGCGGTGCACCTTTGATCTTAACTGACATACGTTGCTTATCCTGAGAAATTATCTCTAAAGAAGTCAAATCTTAAAAAAAACCTCGCTGATCCACATAAAAATCTAGCGTGTTTTTAACAGGAGATAAATACCGATATTTGCTTACTAAGCCATGGCTGAGGTAACGGTAATCCGACATTCCGTAGCCGGGGAAAAATTCGAAATTCTTGTAAAACCCGATCCTGCACTTGACTACAAGTTAGGAAAAATAAAGGACGTCTCGGCAATTCTGGTTTCGGACGAGGTGTACACCGACTCAAGCAAGGGAACCCGGGCGTCCACGGAAAAGCTACTAAAGGCGTTTGGAACCCAGGACACCACTGCAATAATAGAACAAATTATCAAAAAAGGGGAACTTAACCTGACCACCGACCAGCGACGAAAAATGGTCGCCGAAAAAAGAAAACAAATCGTCACCTTTATCGCAAAAACATACGTTGATCCGAGATCTCACCTGCCTCACCCCCCAATGCGAATTGAACAAGCATTGGAGCAAATGAGACTCTCAATCGATCCGTTCAAAAACTCTGAGGAGCAGGCAAAGGAGATAGTCGAAAAACTGCGCACCATAATTCCGCTAAAGTCCGAAAACATGCTGCTTGAAATTACGGTTCCCGCCCAATATGCGTCGCAATCTTATTCTGTACTCAAGTCGAATGGGACAATAAAAAAAGAAGAATGGCAAAATAATGGATCTCTTAAAGCAATACTAGAAATACCTGCTGGAGCAAGGGCAAACGTGATCGACAGGCTTGGCTCCATAACCAAGGGTTCTGCAACTGTGGAGATGGTAAAGTAATGGATGATATTAAAAGAAAGTATGTAATTCCTGGAGATGTAATAACAACTGGCCCGTATCGGGCAGAAGAAAATGTTAATCTTGTCGGCGATAGAATGATTGCGACAACTGTCGGTATCTCTGAAATTTATGATAGTGGTGTTAGGGTAATTCCGTTGACTGGAATGTATGTTCCAAGAATCGACGATTTCATAATTGGCATTGTAAAGTCCCACACTTCGCTTTCGTGGGAACTTGATATGCGCTCATGTTATCCTGGTATACTGCCTGCTCAAGATGTCTTTGGCAGGGATTTTAACCCAAAAGTCGATGATCTGACATCCCGTCTCAAAAAAGGAGACTTGGTTGCGGCAAGAATTGTGAATTTTGACAGATCAAGAGACCCACTAATCACTATAGGGGATAGAGACCTTGGAAAAATTGAGGAAGGCGAACTTATCAAGATCTCACCAAGCAAAGTTCCAAGACTTATTGGAAAGCGCGGCTCTATGATTCAAGCAATAGAAAGTGCCACAAAGGCATTGATTACAATTGGACAAAATGGATATATCGTAGTCTCGTGCGAAGAGCCAGAGGGATTATTAAAGGCGCTTGACGCCATACGAATGATTGAAGAGCAGGCACATGTTCCAAATCTGACTGAAAAAATACAAGAAATGTTAGGATCAAATAGTGAATAATAATGGGTGTAAGAAAATCAGATATCGTATTACTAGATGACAAAGGGATTCGCTGCGACGGCAGAAAGATAGACGAACCTCGTAATATTATGATTAAAGCCGGAGTTCTCAAAAACGCAAACGGCTCGGCATATATTGAATTTGGAGAAAACAAGATACTTGCAGGAGTTTTTGGCCCGCGTGACGTTCACCCAAAACACTTGGCAAACACCGACCGCGGAATTCTACGATGCAGATACCACATGGAGCCGTTTTCAGTAAGTGAAAGAAAAAACCCCGCACCATCCAGAAGGGAGATTGAAATTTCCAAGGTAATCAAAGAGGCATTAGAGCCAGCAGTGATGCTTGAGAATTTCCCAAGAACTGTAGTGGATGTGTACATCGAAGTTCTTCAGGCAGACGGTGGCTCAAGATGTGCTGCATTGGACGCCGCAGCCGTGGCATTAGCAGATGCCGGCATTCCTATGAGGGACATGGTTTCGGCGTGCGCTGCAGGAAAAGTGGCAGATACTATTGTTTTAGATATTAACAACGAAGAGGATCAGGAAGGTCAGGCAGATATGCCGGTTGCATACATGCCAAACCTGGAAAAAGTCACACTTCTCCAGTTGGACGGAGTCCTGACGCCTGCTGAATACAAAAAATGTGTAGAGACTGCAATAAATGGCTGCAAGATCGTGTATGAGATTCAAAAGAAGGCACTAAAAGAAAAATTCTTTGGAGATAGCCCACAATGAATACTCCCATTATAGACGATCTAAAAAAGAAAAAAATTCTTGCGTTGCTAAAGGATGGTCAAAGAGTTGACGGAAGAGCACTGGACGAGGCAAGGCCATTAATTATTGATACTGGAGTAATCCCAAAGGCAGAGGGCTCAGCACGAGTGCGACTTGGGGACACTGAAATTGTATGTGGAGTGAAGATCCAACCTGACAAGCCGTTTCCAGATCTTGGCGATAGGGGAATTTTCATATGCACTGCAGAAATATTGCCACTTGCAGATCCTAACGTAGAAACCGGTCCACCAAATGAGGAAGTAATTGAACTCGCAAGAGTGGTGGATAGGGGAGTAAGGGAAAGCGGCATGATTGATCTTACTAAATTAGTTTTGGTAAAAGACAAATCCGTAATCGGAATATTTGTTGACAACACCGTTACCGATTATGATGGAAACCTATTTGACGCATGCTCATATGCCTCAGTGGCAAGCATACTTTCATGTAAGGTGCCAAAGTGGGAAATCAAAAACGATGCCCCGTCATTAGTGCCAGATTCGGCATCCGCTCCACCAATCACAACAATTCCAGTTTCTGTAACCATGGGAAAAATTGCCGATACCATAATCGTTGATCCGAATGCAGATGAATGGAAATGCATGGACGGAAGAATCACCATAACCACAAACAGTGCAGGTAACATATGCGCCGTACAAAAGGGCGGAGAAGACGGTTTTACATTTGAACAGCTCATAAAATGCTCAGAACTCTCAATTTCAACCGGAGCAAAAATAAGGGAGATCCTAAAACAAGTACCAGGTGGAGATAAATGTTAAAACCAGGCGGCTCACTAATAGGTCTTGGCCAAAAGTATGGTCTAAAGCACAGGAAAAAGTTTACACAGGTTCATACACTTCTTAAGGCAAAACGAAAGTGCCCCGAATGCGGCTCTCTAAAATTCGGAAGAGAAGCAGTGGGAATCTGGGCCTGCAAAAAATGTGGTTACAAAGTAGCTGGCACCGCTTACGATGTCAGTCTTTAGTGCAATAATAGAAATTTCTGCAAAGGACAAAACAAAAGCGATATTTGACTCCATTAGCATAGACAACAAGTTTTATCCTGAAAATCCGACAAAGACATCAGTTTCTTTGAAAAAAAATACTCTTAACATATCGATTAATACCGACGAACTCCCGCATCTGAGAGCAAATCTAAATTCAACGCTGCGTCTCATACAGGCAAGCTACGACTCTGTCGAATCGGTAAAGATATAAGAAATTCAAACAACCCGTTATCATGTCTTCTGGCCAGCAAATACCTCCTTGGTTGCAAGAACAGATCATGAAACTGCAGCAATCTCAACAAAACCTGCAATCAATCATGGCACAAAAACAGCAGCTAGAAATGGAACAAATAGAATCTGACAGGGCACTTGAAGAACTAAAAAAGATTGCAGACACTGATCCTGCATACAAGCACGCCGGCTCACTTTTGATAAAATCAACAAAGGCAGCTCTTATTGCGGAACTGGAAGAAAGAAAGGAACTTGGAACAACTAGAGTGACGGTTCTTACAAAACAAGAAGCGCGAGTCAAAGAAAGCATCAAAGAACAGGAAACAAAAATTAACGAAATGATGCACAGCGGACAAAAACCGACCTCCTAAGAAGATATTAACAATTAAACGACAATTGTCTTGATGAAGATTGAAAATCTTCGCATTGTAGTAGACGAGCGAGAGCGAAAAAGCGGCATTCCGGACTTGCTAAAGGCAATAGGCGTTAACCTTGAGGTAAAGACGCTCCCAATAGGGGATTACATTGTGGCCCCAGAGACTGTGGTGGAAAGGAAAAGCGTCTCCGATCTGATATCGTCTGTTTTTGACGGCCGCTTATTTGACCAGTGTGACAGACTAAAGGAAAACTTTCTGCACCCAATAATCCTGATGGAGGGCAACGTTGACGAAATTGATAGCCTCGTTGAAAACCCCTTCGTGTTTTATGGCGCCTTATCCACGATCGCGCTCGACTTTAAAATCCCCATAGTTCCGACTGCAAGCGCATCACATACTGCAAAACTGCTGGTTTCGATGTGCTCCAGAAAGGACGCAGTAAAGGGGCCGTTCCTAAAAAAGATCAAAAAATCAGACGATGTGCAAAAACAACAGCTGTCCGTCCTCTGCAGTCTTCCCGGCATAGGGGAGAAACTGGCAGTAAGGATGCTTCAAAAGTTCGGCTCGCCTACGCGCACGTTAAACGCATCGCTTGCCGAACTGTCAAAAGTGGAAGGGCTTGGGGAGATGCGCGCAAAAAAAATAAAACAAATGCTGGAAAAGGAAAGTAAATTTAGAAAGGAACAAAATCAAAAAACCCTCGACGAGTAGACATACAATAAAATATCTTTTTACCAGGCAAGAGTCGTGCTCGCTTCTCATCTGTGGCTCAAAGAACATCTCAATGATCCGAATCTGGTGATCATAGACACCCGACCAAAAATAGCATACATGTACGGTCATATACAAAACTCTATCTCACTTACTGTTGAACAAGTCATCGCGATAAGCCCGCACGGGGCACATCTTGTACCTGACGAAAAATTCTGCGCAGATCTATTTGGCTCAATTGGAATCGATGAAACCAAGACAGTAATTGTTGCGGGAGAATCCATGGACCCGTCTGTTGCAAGAATCGCGTGGACGCTTGACTACCTTGGGCACTCAGATACCAGAATGCTTGACATTGGAATTGGTGCGTGGCAGAACCTTGGATTTGCAATGACGCGGGCGCAAAAAAAACTGCCTGCGACAAAATTTGTTCCAAAGATGAGGCCTGAAATAAGAATTGAATCCGAAGATTTGAAAAACAATCTTGGCAAAATCACAATAGTTGATGCGCGCTCACCACAAGAGTATCTTGGAGGGCACATACCAGGATCCATTCTTTCTCCATTTACCGACGGTCTTGGCCAAAACGGATTTCTTTTTGACACAAAAGAATCGCTGGAGAATCTGTATGCGGAAAAAATCCCAAAAGGCAAAGAAATCGTATGCTACTGCATGCATGGCCATAGGGCATCGAGTCTCTTTTACCAGCTGAGGATTGCAGGCTATGAGAATGTCAAGCTGTATGACGGCTCGTTCATTGACTGGTACTCAAAAAGACTTCCCCTTGAGTAATTTTCTGTTTAATCTGCTTCCGCAAATTGGGCATATGGTGATTTTTGAAAATTCTTTTGCGCATGCGGGGCAGTAATAGATCCAGCTACCAACATCCTTTATGCCCTTTGTCATTATGGGCTGAACGTGAAGATTCAGGTTTTTTGCGACATTTGATACTGAAAAATCGTCCGTAACTATCTGGCCTCCAAGCTGGTAGCACAAGGCTACTGCAGAAATGTCAGGCGCAGATAGCTTCTGAAAATCGCCGGTCTTTTTTGCAGCTTCTGTTATTATGCTGATGTTTTGCGGCTCTGGATCCAAAATTCTGAGCCTGTTTGTTTCAAGCAACGTGTCAAGTGCACCGTGATTTTTTTTGATATGTTTTATTTCGTCAAAGACTAGCGACGTGGTGTATCCTTCGTCAGGAACTGCAAAGGGAATGCCTGCGTAAAATGCGCTTGCATCATAAACACTAAAAGCCAAGCTTGCTCATCTGTCGAAGACCCTGTCTCTTGAGTCTAACAAAAACCGCCTGGATTTTTTGTTTTTTGATAACTATCGGCTCCCCAAAATCACAAGTCTTGATCACCTGTGCATCCATCACAATATTGCAGTCATGGGAGCAGATCACCTGTATTTTTTCATCCGGCACAACGATTGACGGCAATCGTCGCACTGGCGCAACTGGCGTTATGATTAGCACATCTAGGCTTTCGTGCAAAATTGGACCTCCAAGAGAAAACGAATGCCCAGTCGAACCACTCGGCGTTGAAATCATGACCCCGTCCATTTTTTGTTTTACTACGTCATTTTGAAATTTTATTTCAAACTCTGCGGTCTTGGTCAGGTTTTGCCTGTTGATGTATATTTCATTTAACGCCGGCGGAAATTCCTCACCGCCGACAGACGCAGCAACTCGGGTCCTCTTGTCTAGCCATACTTTGTTTGCCCTTATGTCGTTTATGGCAACATCAATTTTGTCAAGGGTTATCTCGGAGAGTATTCCCCTGTTGCCGCCTACATTAATTGTCAAAAGGGGAATTTCACTTGTAAGGCTCCTAAATGTACGCAAAGTCGTTCCGTCGCCGCCGAGTGTTACGACAAGGTCTAATTTTTTATCGCTGATGTCGTCAAACGACTCCATCTTTTTTGCGCCCTCTACAGAAACTGGAGAAATGGTGAAAACTTCGGCCTTGTTTGCAAGAAATTTCTTTGCTACCTTTCTTGCGGCGTTTTCTGACTCCTCAGAACCAAACTTGCTTACTATTGCAACCCGATTTAACTTCAAGCAACTATTCATATGGCAATTTATTTAAAAATCATGGTTTTCCAAGTCCTGCGGAAAAACAATTAAGTATGCTTAAGATTCTGAAAATGCAATGAATTACGCTTATCCTGAAGTATTAGTTGATACCGAATGGGTGTCAAAAAACCCACCAAATGACAAATTGAAGCTAGTTGAGGTTGACTATGATCCTGAGAATGGATACAGAAAAGGCCACATTGGAGGAGCTACACTGATCTGGTGGAAGCGCGACATCAACGATCCAATAACTAGGGACATTGTAGACAAAAAACAATTTGAGGCATTAATGTCAAGAAACGGAATTACATCAGAAAGCGAAGTGGTTCTTTATGGAGATTTTAACAATTGGTTTGCGGCGTTTGTATTCTGGGTCTTCAAGTACTATGGTCACAACAATATCAAAATAATGAACGGTGGAAGAAAAAAATGGGAAATGGAAAAGAAACCCTACACCACAGATGAACCAAAAGTATCTCCTACTGCATATGTTGCCCAACCGCCAGACGAGGGGCTGAGGGCATATCTCTTTGATGTCAGACGCGCGCTGGACAAAAACGATACCGTTCTAGTAGATGTACGATCACCAAAAGAATTCACAGGCGAAATAACTGCCCCGCCGGAATACCCAATGGAACATGCGCAGAGGGGAGGGCACATACCCGGTGCAAACAACATTCCTTGGGCAACTGCGGTAAATGACGTCGATGGCACTTTCAAGGCAGTCGATGAGCTAAAGCAAAACTATGTGCCAAAGGGCGTAACCCCTGACAAAGACGTAATCTGTTATTGCAGAATAGGGGAGAGATCATCGCATTCCTGGTTTGTCCTAAAGTACCTACTCGGATATCCCCAGGTCAGAAACTACGATGGCTCTTGGACAGAATGGGGTAACATGATTGGAAACCCCGTAGAAAAATAAATTGAGTCAAGAGCTACCTGTCCTAAAAAAAGGCACATTCTACCTCATTAAAGAAACTCCCGACTCCCTTATCCTAGAAGACAGAACAAAAAGGGGCCTGACCGTAAGGGAACAATCCCTTGATGAAAACCTCCAAGTTTCTGCAGACAAGGGAATGATCCACGATATGGATGGAATTGGCCACTGGGTTCCAATAAGATGGTATTTCCCAAAAAAGGACTATGATCTGCAAAAGGTGTTAGTACCAGCCGAGAAAATGGAAAAAAAATACACCGAAATGCGCGAATTGACCTGTCCTGACGATTCTGAATAGATAAGATTTTTAAACGAATTTGAAGCAGTAGTAATGATGTCGCTGTTACTAAAAGATCGAATTTACACTATGGAATCGCCAACCGCAAAGAGAGGCGTCTACCCATTACACGGTTACAAGCTCGGCCTGTATCGTTTACCAATTAAGCTCGAGGATCCTCTAGAGATGAAGTCGATCATGGATGGCCTCAAAAAGACATTCGCCATGGATACGTTTGCAGACCGAGTCTTTGCTACATATACTTGGACTGAAGAAAACATGCCAGATCCAGAAGCTAAAGGATACCAAAAAGTTGATCTCAACATCACTGTCGAAATTGTTACCGGCGAAGTCGTAGACATCATATACCAAATATTCCCAATTGAAAAATTCGGTGACCCGCAGTGGGTGACTGACTATCGCAAAAAGGCAGACTATTATGCAAAGATGATAATTGACACAATTCTTAGAAACACCATTCTTGCAGACAAGATGGTAGAATATTTTGTCAAATCCGACAAATTAGACCAAGACGCAGCAATACTGAGACTTGAAGAAATAACCCCGTTTGCAAAAATCGTACCTGACGCAAAACCAAAACCAAAGGCAGAAGAGCCGCTCGAAGCTGCACAAGTAAATGTCGGCGAAGCATACGATGGAGCAAAACCAGGGCCAATCGATGTGGAATACAAATCACACATGCCTCCAACCATACCGTACACCGTTACGTCAAACAAGCACGTGATCAAAACATGGGGAAGAAAGGGCACCGAAAATAGCAGAATGGGAGTCTGGGGAGAATACGTGGCAGTTGATTTCGATATCTGTGTTGCAGATGGCGCATGCATTGACGCATGTCCTGTATCTGTATACGAATGGTTTGACACTCCTGGCCATCCTGCATCTCAAAAGAAGCCGCTTATGGCACGGGAACCTGACTGTATCTTTTGTTTGGCATGCGAAGGCGTATGCCCACCACAAGCAATCAAAATCTTCCAAAGGAAGTAGCAATAACACAATACAGAAATTCCCCATCGTTCATTCCTTGAATAATGGCAGTCAATTCGTTTACTCTATTTGTTTTTGACATTTTCATACTGTCTGCAATTTTGCTTACCGCGTATACGTTCAATTTCTATTATCTGACGTTTCTGTCATTTAGGCGGAAGGACAAGAATCCGATAGCACAACTCGGAACGCCGTCCATCACAATCCAGCTTCCAATCTACAACGAAAAGTATGTGGCGACAAGACTTGTGGACGCAGTCTGTGCATTGGATTATCCAAAAGACAAAATGAAGATAATGGTACTTGACGACTCTGATGATGACACGACAGATCTCTTGGGTGATCTAGTAAACAATTACAAGAAAAAAGGCTATGACATCATGCATATCCGACGGGGAACCAGAAAGGGGTACAAGGCTGGTGCCCTCAAACATGCGATGAAAATGACTAACACCGAATATGTTGCAATATTTGACGCTGACTTTATACCGCCTGTCTGGTTCTTGCAGCGAGCTATACCATATTTTACAAAACCAAGCATTGGCCTAGTCCAGTGCAGGTGGGGACACGTAAACGAAAATTATTCTGCGATGACGCAAGCCCAAGCCCTGAGTCTTGACTTTCATTTTCTAATAGAGCAAAAAGCAAAGAGCAATTCGCATCTTTACATGAACTTTAACGGAACTGCCGGGATCTGGAAGAGAGAATGTATTGAAGACGCGGGGGGATGGCATACATCAACACTTGTAGAGGATCTCGACTTGAGCTATAGGGCTCAGATGAATGGCTGGAAATGCATTTTCATTTCGGACATAGTAGTCGATGCAGAGCTGCCGGTTCAGATGAATGCTGCAAAAAGACAGCAGTTCCGGTGGGCAAAGGGCGCAATCCAGTGCGCAATCAAACTGCTTGGAGATATTTTGATAAAAAGAAAAATACCGCTCGAAACAAAGCTTCAGGCATTTGTACAACTAACAAGGCATATTGCATACCCTCTTTTGCTGATACAGTTTCTCGCCTTGCCGATTCTTTTAGCCTCGGACATGAATCTCCACATAGTTCGACTTGTGCCGGCAATCACCCTTGCAACTTATCTGGCAATGGGGCCTGGGGCGTATCTTTTGGTAATATACAATGTGTGGGGAAAAAATTGGAAACACAAGGCAAAGATTCTTCCATTCTTGATGATTTACTCCGCCGGAATGGCAGTAAACAACACCGTTGCAGTATTTGACGGGATCTTTGGTAAAAAGAATGAATTTCTCAGGACGCCAAAATACGGGATTATAAAAAACACTGATGACTGGCGTGACAAGGCATACAACCTTCCGTTCACAAAGACTACTCTTTTGGAGCTGTTTTTTGGAATTTATGGTCTAATGGGAATGCTAGTTGCAATTTTTTCAAAAAACCCCATATTTGTGCCGATTATAGCAATACCGACAATTGGGTTCTTCTATATTGCATACGTGAGCCTGTCGCACTCGAAATTTAAAAGGAATAAATTCGGTGTGCAAAAAACAAAGACGGAAAAGATGGCAGACAGGTATTATCAGGCCGCAATCATTGGCATGTTTGCAATCATTGCGTTTGGGGCATACATGGCATATTCTGGATATCAGAACGACGTATACCCGCTTGACATATCACGTGGACTGTTGGATAGAATTGCGGCAAGCAAAGACCCAGAATCGATACTTGCAGATCTTCATAAAATAAAACAACATCTGCCAGAGAAGGGAAATCCGGTTTGGATATTCCCGACTGACACTACTGATTTTGGTAGAATACAAAAAGACGTTGATTCTATGATTACAAGCGTTGAGGAACTTACTGGCGAGCCAAGCAACAAGGCCGATTTTAACACCGCAATGCTGCACCTTCAGGTGGGCGCACTCCAAATCCGGCAAAATCTGATGGACGCAACACCGTACATGTACGCGAGTTTCTCAAACATCGTATTCAGCTCAGTTTGGATTGCAGTGATATTGGGAATCTTTGCCATAATGAAAAGAAAGAAAGAACAGCTAAAGGCATATGACAAGTCTGACGATGTTTAAAAAAATTAGTTAGCTACTTTAACCAGTTTCTCAGGGACATTAACGTTTGATTTTGTCACATCGTCTGACTCTAGCTTAAACTTTGAGATGATCTGCTGGAGCTGGTTTGCTAGTTCCGACATTTGGTTTGCAGAAGTTGCAATTTCTTGCGTCTGCGCAGTCTGTTGTTCTACTGCGGCTGATGCCTCTTCTGTCGCGGCCGCATTCTGTTCTGCTACTGCCGAAATCTCAGCTGCGCTTTCTGAGACAACTTTGACCTTGGACATTTCTGCCTGAGCGGAATCTGATAGCCTGCTTACGTTTCTAGATACATTTCTGATGCGAGACGCAATTTCATCAAGCACTTTTAATGAAGAATCGATAACCATTTTTCCTTGGTTTACTTCGTTTGAACTGGTCTCGATGTCCTCTACTACTATCTGCGCGTTTTCTTGAATTTGCTTTAGTTTGGTGTCTATGTCCTCGGACGACTTTGCTGAGCTTTCTGCTAGGCGTCTAACTTCGTCCGCAACGACTGCAAATCCTCTGCCTGCCTCTCCTGCACGCGCTGCCTCGATTGCAGCATTTAACGCCAAAAGATTTGTCTGATCAGCAATCTGTCTAATGACATCAAGAACTGCGGTAATTTCGTTTGTCTTTTCTGCCAGTTCTCTGACCTTTTGAGCAGAACTGTTTGTAACTTTGATTATGTTGTTCATTCTGTCGCCAGCTTCCTTGGCTGACTCTGAACCGCTCTCCGATAACTTGCCTACCTCGTTAGTCACCTCAACAGATTCTATTGCATTTGTAGCAAGTTCACTAATTTCAGTTGTTAGCTGATCAACAATCTGTTTTGACTTGGTGAGATCCTGTGCCTGTGTCTGCGAACCTCTTGAAATCTGGTCAACCGTTGTGGCAATTTGCTGCACTGATGAGTTTAGCTCGCTGCCTGATGCTGCAATCTGTTGTGCGCTGGCTGATACTGACTGTGCCGCAGAATGTACTTCGGACATGGTGTTTTTCAAGTTTGCCACCATTTGTTTTTCCGCCTTTAGGAGTTTGCCAATTTCGTCTTTTGATTTTGTATCTTCTACAACGATGGAAAGATCACCCTCGCTAATCTTGATTGCAATTTCGGTTGCACGAGCGATTGGTTTTGATATGGAGCGTGAAATGAAGTAAGCAAATATTCCTACTACGGCATTTACAATAACGCCTAGAATGATAGCCTGATTTGCCAGTCCTGCAAGCTGTTCTTTTGCCTGGGCTGTATCTATTTTTTCAACCAGTTGGCTTGTTGCAGTATAGCTCCCAATGGAGATGACTACAACTGAAATGACGGCAATTGCGTTAAACAATACCTGTAGTTTCCAGTTTAGGGATTTGGAAAGCGGATTAATCATAATTATGATTCTGTATTACTGTATGATTATAGGAATGCGTGTGTTTATGTTAAACAGATTATTTCTTGGATTTCGTTCGTAACCGTGGTTATTGTACAATTACCTTGGTATTAATAGTACGGTACCATACCGTACCTTATGATTACATGCGAATATTGCACAAAGCAGTTCGTTGAGTCGCTCACCGGACTGACGGAAAAAACCTTCCACGAGATACTCCACGATCCAAAAATGGTCAACGAGTAGCTACATTATTTTTTATCTTATTTCAGCCGAACCTTTTATTATTTAACAGTCCGTCCCTATTTTGATGTCAAAGAGCCCAAAGAAGGCAATAAAGACCGCTGAAGAGAAAAAAGCCGTGGTTTCTCTGACCAAAAAGGACTCTGGTACACTAGTTAAAAAAATCGCAGCAGTATCCGACTCTACAAAATCATTATCAAAAGAAATCAAGACAATGGCAAAAATATTTTCTGACAACCAGAAAGTACTCATCTCCATGAAAGACATGATTGACACACTTGCTTCCGCAATAGAGCAAATTCAAAAGCAGTCAAAGCAGATCAATATCATGGAGGAAGACAGTCAAAGACTGTTTTCCGGATTAAATCAGGTGCGCTCGCAAGCATCGCTTGTCACAAAACTGCACGAGCAAACAAGCCGATTACAGGATCAGGTAAACAAGATAACCCAAGTCCAAAAAGAGTCTCCCAGCTCGGAGAACATAATGAAGACCATATCTGACAACATGGCGTCAACTCAGAACAACACACACATGATAATAAAAATCGCCCAAAGGATAGACAACATAAAAGAAAACCTTGACGGCATCTCGTCAAAGACAGAAAAGATTTCCTCAGTCGGAACCGAAATTGAGGAACTAAAGAAAAAAATCCAGTCTGTCTATGATAAATCTGAAAAAACCAATATTGAATCTGAAATATCATCGCTAAAACAAAACCTCAAGCACATCGCAGAGAAGACAGAGTCTGCATCGGGAATAATTACCGAGCTTGAATCCATCAAGGGCCAGATTGCTCAGGTGTCTGACAAGGCGGAAAAAATAGATTCTTTTGGGGACAAAATGCAAGACCTTCAGCAAGAACTGCTCTCAAACATGGCAAGAACCGAAACCATTCAGCATCTTTCAGGCGAAGTTCAAAAAATAGAATCTGAGATCAATTCTCTTGTGCAAAGAGCGGACGCAACTGCCTTTGTAGGCGAGGGACTAAAGTCCGTGCAAGAAGACTTTGCAGGCTTTAAGGAAACCGTATTCAACAAGACAAACACAATAGACCAAAAAGTTTCTCTGATATCGGAGCTATTCAAAAGATCTGACGCGTCAACATCGGAGTTTCACAAGAAAGCTGATCAATTATTCCAAGACCTGCAGGAAATAAGGACTGTGACAAACAAGTCGTCATCCAATGCATCAAAGGAAGTGGTGGGACTTTTGAAGTTGTCCGAGTTCCAGTCAAATCTAAGAATTCTTTCAGAATCAAAATATGGCGAGCTAAAAGACATCGAGAGAATGGCAGAGCAAACCGCTTCTGTAGTTAACCTCTTTGACAAACTGTCCATCGAATCCGAAGAAAAGCTTTCACTTCCACCGGAGGTGAGGCAATGGGCCCTAAGCAAGATGCTTGACTGCGCAGACAGATGGGAAATACGATTTACTGATTTGTTTGCCGTACTGATAGACAAGCTCGGGAAAGAACTGGTAAAAGAAAATATCCGAATCCAGCAAGTAAGGGATATCTTTGGAATACGAGGCGTCGATGAAATAAGGGCCGAACTCAATTTGCAATAATTGGGGATCAGTAGAATTCTGAAATTTTGTATTAAACGCAGTCAGATACCCCAGGTCTCACTCTTCATCATATCCGATGACCTAATCATCACTCTGCACTCGGTTTGTAGCGGCATTCCTAATATTCTTAATTTTATGGCAGTCTGGTAGCTGGGTGTGATTTGCGACAAATACTGTTCTTCTCTGGTAGGTAAGAATTTTTCACCAATTTGTAATACAACGCGACCTTGCCCGTTAAAAAAAAATTTTGGGATTTTATGGCATGAATTCCCAGATTCTTGAAAAAGTAGTAGAATCAGGAGTCTGCGGAATAAAAAAGGCCGAATTAAAGAAGATCTTTGGCAACGAATGCGAGCCGTCACTTGCTGAACTTACGCATGATGACCTGGTAATAGTCGACAACAAGGGCGTGGCACATTATGTCTGGACCAAGGAAAACTACCTGTCCCACATATCGCAAAATGATCCTAAATTCAAAATACTCTCAAAACTAGTCCAAAATCTGGAAAACTCTGTAAATCAGATGCGCAGCCAAGTTCCTGCTGGCAAAAATGACACAGGCTTGTCGTTTCAAACTCAATTCGATGACTCCATTTCAAAACTATCTTCCTCGCTTGGCTGGGTCCCGCTATCTGATATAAGGCAGAAGGTTTGCGACTCACTTGAAATCTCGCCAGAAAAATTCTACGCTTTGGCATCGTCACTAATCGAATCAAACCAGGCAAAATATGAAATCTCAACTGGAGGACATGAAGGTATCACGGTGCGAGGCATGTTGCACGGATACGTGCGAAAGATATGACATATCCATACGGATTAAAGACAAATCCATATCCGAGCAGCCCTACCCCTACCGAACAAGATGCAAAAATTCTCGGAGGAACAAGACACATTGAGGCAAAAGACGCCATAACTGAATGCATATCTGATCTTTACAAAAAAATCACAAGAAAAAATTCCACCGATAGCGATTTTCGAGTAATAACGTTAGTCCAGGATGTGGGTTCCGGAAAGACCCACCTTGCACTGCACGTAAAGACGCTAAAAACAAGACAGGACATCGTAACCACATACGTTGATCTCTCCACGATATCTCCAAAGACCAACGAGAGCATTTACAATGCGCTCATTCACGGATTTAACAAGGAACTATTCTCGGAGCTAAAGCTAAAGTTCCTGATGCAAATATGCGAAAAAGCGCAGAAAGGAGACGTCTTGGCCAAAAAAGCACTAGGGTATGGAATCTTTGACAAGCTAAAGGGGATAACACTAAGACAAAAGGCAGACGACATCATATATGACAAGCAATCTGCTCCAAAAGAACCACTTGAAAGATATCTTGCCGTAAACTACGACTCCCACGAAGCGGTGCTGGTCAAAAACATAATCTTCAACTCGTTTGACAGGATAACTAACCTAGACGATCTTCTTGGAAGAATAACTGCAATATCCAAATTTTCCCATAATCTGCTTGGTAAGGTAATTCTAATTGAACTAGATGAGTTTGATTCTCAGGAAGGCGCAATGGAATTTGTCAAGTCTTTGATAAACGCGCACATTCCGGCATCCGTTCTTTTGTTGATTACCACTCCATCTGCATATCTTGACATACAGAGGGCAAACGCATCCGTATTTGATAGACTGGAGAAAGCAAACTACAAAATCGATCTTGCTGGAGCAAACTCTGTTGACGAACTAATCGAAATTGCCATAGAATACATAAAAGAATCAGACAAGACGGAAAAATTCAACAAAAAAGAGCAGCACGATCTTGCCGCAAAAGTTCGCGTCCTGTGCGACGAATTTCCTGAATTTAGAAACGTCCGCTCTATAATCAACATACTAAACCACGCAGTAGAAGTGGCAAACTCGCTCTCTGCCCAAGAAATCACGGAAGCCGTCATCGATGAGACCGTCAAGCATACGTATCCTGGACTTAAGATTCGGGGCAGCATTATGGAAGTTCCAATATCCGAATTCATCAAAATTAAGAGGAGCACAGGCGCGACGGAATCTCAGATAAAGCAGGCGCTTGCAAATCTGGTGAACTATGCGCATGAGATCGGAAATATCTCAAAGGCAAGCAAGGCAAACCCGTCATTTGACGTTGTGTTCAGTGATCCTTTTGGCACAAAAATAGGAATTACCGTAGTAATGGATGATAACCACGCAAAGAACTTTGAGACAATATCAAACGTGCTAAAATCATCTGCGTTTGTTGACAAGCTTGTAATTCTGACAAACACCAGCGTGCCTCAATCAAATCAGGCAACAATTGTGACTATGGACAAGTCAAAACTCATAGATTTGCTCTACTTTAGCAATCAGTACACTGCACACAAGCTGGACGAGCCGGAAACAGAAAAAGCAAAGATGCTTGCAAAGACAATCTGTGTGATCTAGTCAACCCAAAATAATTTTAATGAACCATTCTATGACTTAGTGGTGCAAAATTATCCCTTACAAATTCTAAACGATCATCAAAGCTCCGTGAGCAGCGGAGTGCAAAACATGCTGGACAAGATTACTCCTGAAATTCCTCATTCTTCATTTGTCACGGACCTAGCAATAATTATGATTCTGGCGTCAATAGTCACACTTGCGTTTTTCAAGATGAAGCAGCCACTAATCATTGGGTACCTGTTTGCCGGCATGCTGCTTGGACCACTGTCTCCACTTTGGGCGTCTCTGATACCTGAAGGTGGGGAATTCATGGGTCTTGGGCAATCCGGCATACTTTCAGATGTTTCGGTGCTCAACATCTTTGCAGAGCTTGGCGTGATTCTGCTCTTGTTTGTGATTGGAATAGAATTTCCATATTCCAAGATCAAATCGATTGGCAAAGTTGCAATAGGAGCCGGGACAATAGGATTGTTTTTGACACTGGGTGTGGTGTTCTACGCTTCAAGTCTCTTTGGACTGGGGTTCATGAACTCGTTATTCTTGGGCGCTGCGCTGTCAATTAGCAGTACTGCAATCATTGTAAAAATTCTAGAAGACACTGGAAAAATAAAAAAGGAATCATCAATTCTTGTCTTGGGCATGCTGATCGTAGAAGACATAATTGCAGTCATACTGATTGCAACTCTGGAATCTGTAGCACTTGCGGGAAGCGTTTCCTATTCTAGCATACTGACAATCGTAGTTGTCGCGGCAGCTCTGATTGGTGGAACGCTTACTGTTGGAACAAAAGTAGTTCCGCGATTAATTGACAGGGTTGCCGCAACAGAGCACAAAGAAATTCTTTTGCTGTCTGTTCTTGGTGTGTGCTTTGGGTATGCATTGCTTGCAAACGTAGTTGGCCTGTCCGTTGCAATCGGCGCATTCCTGGCAGGGGTCTTAGTAGCCGAGTCAAAATCTGCGGAGGTCTCAAAAATACTGTCCAGCCCAATCAAGGACATGTTTGTTGCAATATTTTTCGTATCTGTTGGCGCACTGATGAACGTCGCAGAACTTGAGCACTATATCGTCCTGGCAATAGGCCTAATCGTAGTATCTGTACTGATCAAATTCGGTGGCGTAATGCTTGGAACTTTTCTGTTCCGACAAGAGCGAACAAAATCACTGCGTTCTGCATTCGCCTTGGCAGGTCCAAGGGGAGAATTCTCAATAGTGATAGTAAAAACAGGCGTAGATATCGGGGCAGTTAGCAGCTTTGTCTTTCCGCTGATTGGCATAATATCGATAATCAGCGCATTTATTTCACCACTGTTGATTAGGGCAAGTGATAGGGTTATTCCGAAATTGGAGGATTAGAAATGTCAGACGATGAAATGAAAAAACTAATGGACAAGGTGCATCTTGGAGTCACGTCATTTAATTACAACGGAACTCAGGTGCCATGCATAATTCTGGACGAGAAAAAATTTGACGAAATTATGGCAAAAATTGCAGGAAAGCCGGTGTCTGTCGACACCAACCTCAACATACTGCAGGATGGTCTTGGGCATGTATTTGTCGAAGTCGTCCTGACTTTTTCACAAGGAGGCATCGAGGAAAAACTGCTACTGTATGCAAATGAATCCGTTCCTTTCTTTGAGTCATTAGAAAGCACCGCAATGCTTGCACTGTCATCACCTCATTCCCAAGTAGGAAAAGAAAACGTCTTTATGATTCAGCTTCCAAGGCCTGAAAAAATCACCCACGCTCTGGAAATAATAAAAAAAGGAATCATTCCTGAAAAATAACTGCACACATAGCTGATCACAAAACCTGTAGCTTGTTCTACCGACACGCACAATGATTCTTTATTGCATTACTGGGGGGTTTTGTTATGGCATTGGGGCAAAGATGCATTGTAAATGTTGGTGAAATTAAATCACATATGCGCCACGTCGCAGCTTTCAGTGAATCTTGCTGTGACTATATGACAATAAACAAAAAAGGGATCTGAGTAATACAAGGTGGAAAGCAATGAGGCTCGGACTATATCACATTCAACTGATGCGGTACTACGAGGAGGTAATGGCACAAGCCGCAAGAAATTATGCTTTTACCGGCGATAAGAAATGGGAAATGCGGTACCGCGCAGTTGAGCCAATATCTGATCGTCTGCTCAAAAATGCGATAGCCAATACAGATGAAACAATTCAGCCGTTTTTCACTGTAATGGATAATGCGAATGTGGACCTAATCAAAATGGAATACCAGTCAATCGAACTCGTAAATGAAGGAAAAAAAGATCAGGCAATTGCACTTTTGGACAGCAAGGAATACACCGGTCAAAGAAGAGTCCTGGCAGGAGGCTTGGAGGATTTTATTACACAAATTGAAGGCGATGCCCGCCAACGCGGCAATCTTTCGGACGTGATGATTCCGTCAGTCCAACAGATAATTGAATTGGAAAGAAAATTGGCAGTGATGGAGGACAATCTAAAAAAGGAAAAACTGTTTGCGATAGGAGAACTTTCAGCTAGACTGGCGCACGACATACGTAATCCGTTATCCGTAATCAATACCTCGATTAACATTCTGATTTCGCAAAAGGACATTGATGCGAAAACGATGGAAACGTATGAGCGAATGCAGCGCGCAGTGGAGCGAATCACATACCAAATAGACGACGTGCTCAATTTTGTAAAGCCGAGAGTGTCTTCTCTAAAAAACACCTCGTTGCACGAGATACTGGCGTCAGTTCTGGCCAGAATAGACATTCCTAAAACCGTCGTCATAACAATTCCTCCCAACAACATTGAATTTGTTGGAGACATTATCAGCCTGGAAATTGTCTTTGTAAATCTAATTACGAATGCGCTTCAGGCAATTAATAATTCTGGAGAAATCGTAATTAGCGCAAGTGTAGTAAAAGAAAAAATTATAATCAAAATTCGCGATAACGGACCTGGAATGTCAAGCGACATCATTCCAAAAATATTTGAACCGTTATTCACCACAAAACAGACTGGAACCGGACTTGGTCTTACTAGCTGCAAAACCATAATTGAGCAACATGGTGGGCATATTGACGTTGAAAGCGTTGTTGGAAAAGGCACTACCTTTACCATTACAATTCCTTATCGGCAAATAATGTAATCAAGTCTGACTTTGTATCCGTCGGAGAACCCTTTCTAAACCAAGTTGAAAAATAAGATCAATGCGGCTGCCGGGATTTGAACCCGGGTCACAGAATTGGCAATCCCGCGTACTACCAGGCTATACTACAGCCGCATGATCGTTTAGACGAAATTTAGTCTAATTAAATTAATTGTTGTCCTGCGGGGCATGCTTGACACGTAAAAAAATCAAAAATCCTCCCATTGTTTTTAATCTAAGATTATCGTACCAATATTCGTGGATAAGAGACTGGAAGAAAAGATCACTGAAAAAATTGAAGAAGCGCTTGCAAACGTACACGAGGTTCGCCAAATCACAAAATCCCTTGATAAACTGGCCGCAAGCTCAAACCAATTCCAATACGGGATAATCGTCGGAAGACTTTACAACTCATTTCACTATCAGAGCAGAAGAATACTGAAGCGAGATCCGACACTGGAAGAATTTATCGAATTTGTACAAATGTTACACAAAAGGCAAGACGAAATTCTTAAGAAACTCTAGTTTTTCTTTAATGAAATTACCTTGATTGATGGGGTCAATGGCAATTTTACACATGCGCCAACCAGGGCTTTTTTCGCCTGCTCGACATGTTCCTTTTTGA
Organism: Candidatus Nitrosotenuis sp.; assembly: GCA_004322465.1. Taxonomy (GTDB): domain Archaea; phylum Thermoproteota; class Nitrososphaeria; order Nitrososphaerales; family Nitrosopumilaceae; genus Nitrosotenuis. The sequence continues at coordinate 579 of SCVO01000114.1, read as the reverse complement.
CATGCATTTCCATTATGCACTGGCCTTGTTTTACTCGTGCCGCCAAGCTTACTGCCTTGCCAAACGCTCGTCTCATTCCCTCTTGAAGTCTGTCTGCTCCTGCGGTTGCAATCATTTTATTTTCGCGAAGCAAGATGTGTGGGTAAATTCTCAACAGTGAAAAGTATCCTGACTCACCGGTGGTCTGCTCTAGTGTTTTATTTGCAGAAAGTCTTGCTGACTCGATTGCGACATGTCTTATCTGGACTTTTTCGTTCGAACACAGCTGGACACAAAAGTCGTATTCGCCTCTTTTTCCACCTTGGAACTTGGCAATTTTTATTTGCGGTTTTCCTTTGATGAACTCTTTTCTTGCATAAGGCTGTCCATTTCCTGTTCTATAGCATTGACCGTGCATAATATCACCGATGAACCCCTGACTAAAATACCTATATTTTAACGGTTAGCCATTGGATCTCGTCATCGCTCACGCTTATATGGAAATTAGAACAATTTTTGTCATTGAGTTCTGAATCTGAGCCAAATGTATCCGGAACACTTGTTGATGATCACACGCTAGTTGGAAACAAGGAAATACAA
>SCVO01000113.1 GCA_004322465.1 Candidatus Nitrosotenuis sp. | reverse complement strand
TTGCCTTTCAGTGAAGCCAGAGAGATTGTAAGAGAGCTAGGTCTTAGAGGGATAAAGGAATGGAAAGAGTATTGCAAATCAGGCAAACTACCAGAGAATATACCTAAACACCCACACCAGCGTTATCGCGAATTATGGACAGGCTACAGTGACTGGTTAGGATGTGAAAACAGAAGTGGCGTATTTATTGCAAAAAAGTTTCTTCCATTTGAAGATGCGCGTGAATATGCTAGAAGTTTAAGATTAAGTGGACAGAAAGAGTGGCTCGAGTGGGCACGGTCTGATAAACGGCCAGCGAGTATTCCCTCATCACCATACAAAACATATAGAGAAAAATGGGTAAACCTAGCCGATTGGTTAGGAACTACAAGAACTAGATCAACAAATTTCCTTTCGTTTCAAGAAGCCAGAGAGTTTGTAAGAAAATTGGGATTGAAATCACAGATTGAATGGGAAGAATGGGTACGCTCAGACACACGACCAGACAACATACCATCTACTCCACACATGACATATAGAAAAGAATGGATTGATATTTTTGATTGGCTAGGAAATGAAGATACTAGATGGACTACAGAAAAAGTCAAAGAATTACTAAAGCACCTAATTGATTCAGGAATAATTTATTCATGGACAGAAGCAAGACTGTATTCATTCCTATTAAGAAAAGGAGTTTTGAATCTGCAAGGAAACAAACATCTAGACTTTTTCAGAAATTTAATTCGTGCTGGCCATACTCGCGGTGGCTTGGAAAGGATCAAAGAGTATGCAAATTCTGGAACAGAAGATCCACCAGATATATCATTGTATGCAGGCACATCATCTCAAATTCTTGATGAAACAGTAGACATACCTGAGGCTACAGATCAGCAAATATCTGCACTAGTTTCAAGTGAGGAAGAAACAGAAGAGATCAGAACTGTCGAACAGATTCTAAAGAACACTGAAGTCTTGGAATCCATTTCGGTGGACGAAGAGGCAATGCAATTCTATGTTAATTATGAAGTCAGTGAGATTTGGAAAAAGGTTTTCGATACTGAAGAAAAGGAAATTAATTACATAAAAAGTCAAGAAATGACTGGAAACAAATACCATGATCTTGTTCTAAAAACATTTCTTGACGAGTATTCTAAAACAAAAGCACTAGAGATTCCACAAGGATATAGCTTTAGATCAAAGACAGATTCAAAATTAGTTGAGCCATTTTTAATGCAGAGATATGTTGCGTATAAAATAAAGAATTTACCATCATATGGGAATTTTTCCGGTACAGGGGCAGGCAAAACACTTTCCGCGATTCTAGCCAGCAGAGTCATCAACAGTAAACTTACCCTCATAGTATGTCCAAACGACGTAGTAGATCTATGGGAAACAAACATTGCTCAAATTTTTGATGACTCCAAGATAATCATTGGGAAAGATGTTTTTGACGCACAATACGATGAAGAAATTCATCAATATCTGATTCTTAACTATGATAAATTAAATCAGGAAGACTCTGGATCGATGATTCGTAAATTAGTTAATCAGAAAATCGATTTTGTAATTTTAGATGAAGTCCATTTCTCAAAGATTACACAAGATGAATCAATTTCGTTGAGAAGGAAGAATCTAGATGGGTTATTGGTTGAAGCTAGACGAAGAAACTCAGAAATAAAGATCCTAGGACTTTCCGCCACACCGGTTGTAAATAATCTCAAAGAGGGTAAATCACTAATTGAGCTAATTACTGGAAAAGAATATCACGATATAGTTACAAGGCCTACTGTACCAAATGCGGTTGCGCTTTATGAAAAACTAACAAACATCTCAATTAGACAGATCCCAAATTATGACATTACAACAAATAATGTTCAGACTCAAGTAGAAGCAAGAAAGCCAGACGGTCTAAGTCTTGGACTTTTACACAAATATCCTCTTGCAATTGAACAACACCTCACTAATGCAAGAATCCCAGAAATAATCAAACGAATAGACGGACAAACAGTAATCTATACTGAATATGTCGGTACGGCTTTTCCAAACCAACCAACAATACTGGAAAAATTATCTAAAGCTGTAAAAGATGCTGGGTTTACGTTTGGTCTATACACTGGTGAAGATCATTCTGGACTAAAGCGATTTTTGGAAAAGAAAATTCAAGTGCTGATTGCTTCAAGGCCCATATCGACCGGTGTAGACGGCCTACAAAATGTCTGTAATAATTTGATTTTTAACACATTACCGTGGACACATGCATTGTATCAGCAAATAGTTGGTAGGGTCATTAGGACTGGTCAGACGAAAAAAGAGGTCAATATCCACCACATCATTGCCTCAATTGGCGGTTTCCCATACGATGAAAACAAGCAAAGCAGGTTGAGATTCAAACGTACTCTTGCCGATTGTGCAGTAGATGGAAAATTACCAGAGAAGAACCTAGTAACTCCGCAAAGAGCCACCCAAGAGGCGATAAATTGGCTTGAAAGATTGGAGCGTGGTGAAATTTCTTGCATAACAAGAAAAGAACTTGATGCAGATCTTCCTAGTGTGGAAATTGAAAAGAGGAGGAGAGAGTTTGGAGACTTTTCTCAAATGAATAGAAGAATTAACACTGAAAAATCTCAAACTACCCATACAAGAATACTTGCCAATCCAGAGGAATGGCACGAGTATCACAGATTGTATAGAGAATCCAGAAAGACTTGGACAGTAATTCCGTATCAAGAGTGGATTTCACGACTTGAGGTAATGTCAAAAACTGCAATAATTGGAGACTTCGGTTGCGGTGAAGCTGAAATAGCAAAAGCTATTGGAAGCAGAGTAAAAAGCTTTGATCATGTATCAATTGATGCCAATGTAGAGTCGTGCGATATGAGTAAGGTTCCATTAAATGACGGTACGTTAGACATAGCCATATTTTCACTTTCATTAATGGGAGTAAATTGGAGAGATTACTTATTGGAAGCAAAAAGATGCCTTGTGATTAGCGGTCATTTGTTGATCTCAGAAACGACACAAAATGTGAATCAAAGATTAAGTGATTTACGAAGTTATCTGAAAGAGACCGGTTTTGGTATTTACAAAGATGACGTTATAGGTGATTTTGTGTTTATCGAGTCAATAAAATTATGAGATTTTCATCAACATATTCATTTCATAATTAAATTTCTCCTATCTAGTTCTTCATACAATGCTTTTATCTCCTGTACTGATAACATCGCCTTAGCGAGTGTTGGTTGATACGATTCTGATTCGTTTTGTTGTTGTATCAAGATCTTTTTTTCGTAATCTCATCGCTTCCCCGATTCTCATCCCAGAAGAACCAAGTGCCAAAAATAATGCTTGTCTGCGCGGATTTCTTGAAAAACCATCGATTATTGCTCGATATTCTTTTTGTGATAATGGGTGTCGTTCTTCTTGTACCTTTTTACCAAAGCGCAAATTCTCTTTGATATCCTGAATGTCTGTTTTGATTCCTAGATAATAGAGGTATTTTCGAATGTTCGAGAATAGTGCCCTAATCGTATAGTTTCCACGACCAATCTTTTCGTTCCAGTTTATCCATTTTTGAAGCATATCGTATAATGCCTCTAGACACAGATCTTCATCCTCTTTTTTCAGTTTCTGTAGCTCTTCTACAATATTTTCAACGGTTTTGGTATACTCGGACAAGACAAATTGTTCCAAGTTCTGGATAGCATATTTTCTGTTATGCTGAGTGCCTTTTGGCTCAGTGGCTATTTTTTCAAGATAGCCTTGCTTTGTTTTCTTTACGAGTAGATAGCTATTCATCTACAAGAATGCCTCGTTTTTGATATTTAGTTGCGTGTAGATTTACGGTTTTTACGGGTATTAGTCTTGGTAAAGTAGGGACTTCTAATAGGTTACAAATGCAAAACTTTTGCCACGCTCAGATCGTGAAACAGTATTGAATCATCTTTCTATCATGCTCTTTGCTCTTCATTGCTTGGCAATTCAAGAGATCTCGTGAATCTAGAAAAATGTTGTCATGGGAATACAAAAAATCAGTTTTTAAAATGCAGCCAGCCGCCTGACGTGATCCTTTTGTTGCTTTCTGCAAGGAACACACCGTTCCCCTTTTCTACCATACCGATCTCAATTAGGTGAATCTTGTTCAGTTTCGCAATCTGCTTTATCTTTTTTAGATTTCTCTGGGGCACCGTTCCGACAATTTCGTATTCCTCGCCGCCGTTGAAAACAAGATCCATCACATCCAGCCTGTTTTGCGCAGCAAATTGTTCCAGCTCTAACTCCTTTGGAATGTTGGTAATTGCAAATTTCTTTTTGCTCTGGGACGCCATCTCTACCAGTGTGGTTGAGAGCCCGTCGCTAGAGTCCATCGCGGATGACATGTATGTGCCTGCCAGAATCCCAAACCCAAGCCTTGGATTTGGGCGGTACACTGCATTTTTTATTTTCCTGGCATACTTTTGATTTGCCTTTTTCTTTTCCAAAAGCAGTTTTAGCCCTGCGGACGTATTGCCAAACGGACCAGTCACTATGATGGAGTCGCCTGCTTTTGCGCCTCCCCTTCGCACTATTCCCTGGGCAATCCCAAAGACTGACACCGACATGACAAGTTCCTTTCCCTCGTTTGTGTCTCCGCCAAGAATGCTAAACCCAAACTCACTCGATGCGTCACGAAAGCCGTCTGCGATTTCCTTTATTTTTTTTGCAGAGTATTTTTTCGGTATTGCGACTGAAACTATTCCGTATAGGGGCCACACGCCTTTTGCGGCAAAATCAGAAACGCACGCAACAACGCTCTTTCGCGCAGCATCATGCGGATTCATTCCGGGAGGAATGTCAGTGCTTTCAACCAGGGTGTCTGTCTTGATTACGCCAAGATTCTTGCCGAGCCGAAACGTCTCGACGTCCTCTGAGGTTTTGTTGCCAAGGCTTTTCTGAAATATTTTGATTATTTCCTTTTCATCCAACTTGGTCATGGCTTTCTTTTACTAGAGCGGTTATATCTTTTTGAATTCTTTTCGCTTTTCCCAAGTCATTTGACTCTACAGAAATTCTAACAATGTCCTCGGTGTTTGACTTTCTCACAAGCCCCCACGTGTCTTCGTCGACTAGCACCTTTACTCCGTCGATGGTTATGACGTCGCCGAATTTCCCTTTAATTATTTTCTTGAATTTTTCGAGTGTCTTGTCGTGCAGATTCGATGCTATTGCTGTCTTGGTCCTGAGCTGGAAGTAGCTTGACACAAATCGTATTATCTCATCTGCCTTTCTTACATCCATTGCGGCGATGAATCCGCTGGTCAGTATTCCGTCGCGGCACATGTTGAACTCCGGAAGTATGAATCCGCCACTGCTTCCCTCGCCACCTGCCTGGCACTTTTTCTTTCGCATCATGTCGATGACGTTTGCCTCGCCGACCTTTGAGCGAACCACCGTCCCACCGTTGTCCAAGATGTACTTCTCAACTGAGATGCTAGTGTCGATGCTCAGGCAGAATCGCTTGTATCCCAAATCCAGTGCCTTTGATACTCCAAGTGCAAGTGTGGTGTCCGGTGATTGCTTTACGCCGTCCTTTACCACTACCAGCCTGTCGCCGTCAAGGTCAAACGCAAATCCAATGTCTGCCTTTTTGCTTGCTCCGACCAGGCTTGTCAGCGGATCCGCAGTCGGGTCTGGCCCCCTTTTTGGATTGATCACCTGGACCTGGCAGCCGATTGCCCTCAGAAGGCTTGGCGCCACGTCAAGCGCTGCGCCTCCGCCCACGTCTACTACAACCTTGGGCTTCTGCCTTGCCTTTCCGATAATCTTTGATGCCTCCAGAACGTACTTTGATGATGCCTTGTGCTCTGTTCCTATTTTTCCCAGACTGTGCTTTTTTTCCTGCAGGATTTTCTCGAACTCTTTTTCGTTTGGGCCCCTGCCCTCTATGATGAACTTTAGTCCGTTCCACTCCAGCGGGTTGTGCGACGATGTGATGATCAACCCAGCGCCGTACCTGCGGGCCTCCCTGAACACCACAGGAGTCGGCACCATCCCCAGGTTGTACACGTCTATTCCCCGCTCAAGCAGAGCCGCAATCGCAGTCTCCCGCACCATCTCACCTGACGGCCGGGTGTCATTCCCGACTACGCATTTTTTTGATTTTATGAGCGGCGCAAAGTTGCCGCAAAACTGCAATACGTCTCTTAGTGTAAGGTCATCCCCAAAAATCCCCCGTATCCCAGAAATGGATTTTTTCAATTGAACCAAACTCCGTATTGCTTTTTATAAACTCTGATAACTCTGCGAACCATGCCTCGATAGCTCAGCCTGGTAGAGCGAACGCCTCGTAAGCGTTAGGTCGCGGGATCAAATCCCGCTCGAGGCTTAAATCAATTAAAATTTTAAAAAGATCGTTTATTGTTCTTCTGGGGATTCAATGTCAAGTTCAAGTTCTTTTCCAAGTCCTTGCCACCACTTGCTCATCTGTTCTGTCATACTCCCCATTAGTAACGTAAAATCCTCCCTTATAGATCTGTCGGTCTACAATCCAGATCATCTGGACTTGCACAAATTCTATTTCTGATCTGCAAAAACAATTTCAGATCTCAAACCGTCTTGCGTTTCAGTTTTGCTTTTCTGTACAAAATGACTGCAAGCGCCCCGCCGGCACATCCCCAAAAGACAGGCCATCGGAGAGGGCTGTTCATCATGCCGACAAAAGAAATTATGGTCCCGCCAATCAGCGCAAAGCCAATCAGTTCTAGGATCTTGCTCATGTGTTTGTTCCAGTGTTGCAAAAGATATATTGTTTTTTTATCTGTACTATGCGTGGACAAGTACCTTTTAGTTATTCTGGTAATGCTTGCCGTGGGGATGGCGTTTGCCATAATGAAAAGCCCAAATGACCAGACGCGTCTGCCGCTGTTTTACGGACAGCTTGCGGGAGCACTAGTCATAATAGCATACTCTACAATCAAAAATAGACGAACTCTGCCTAGGGCTAAGAAACGACGATAATTACATATCCAGACCAAACGACTCTGCTAAATCATGGAATCGTCTGTAGGATTCTAGGTACTGCTTTCCCTTTGTTGTTATGACATAGGTGTTCTTTCCGTCAAAGTCAATCTTGTTTATCAGTCCTGCACCGGTCAAGTTTTCAACGAATTTTGAAAGTCTCGAGTGTGACAGATTTGCCTTTGTTAGGAGGGATGTTACCTTGATTCCTTCCTGACCGCACTGATCAGTAGCTACTAGTAGATCCGCTACGATTTGCATACTGGTCCTATATGTAGTCATGATGAGTGTGTTAAATACTGAGATATAAGGGTATTAATGTTTCTCATGACCAACACGTGAATGATATATCATTCCGTTGCCTGCGATATGATGTCGCGATCATATTAATAATGATTCCAGCTTTTTTCCGTTAATCTTGTCCAGTCCTGTTCCGTGGTTTGATGATTTTCTTGGGGTCGCATACAGGTATTTCGATCTGAGGATGAACGTGGTGCCGCTGTTCCCCGACAGAAAGAAGGCAAACGATCTGTGGAATCACACGATCCACTGGTGGAACGACCACGACATCAAGATGAGATTCGTGGAAAACGACGACCAGTACTGGTTCATCATGGGCTCTGATTCCAAAAAGCCTGATCGCAACCTTGGGTTCTTCAAGGTCTTGCCAAAGTCTGAAAACTATGAGCGGTTCAAAAAGGGACACGGGGGGGAGGCATACCTCAGGTTCTCCGTGTACACTGAAAAAACGCTGGACACCGCAAAGGACGAGACTGCGTGCAACTGCGGCCACCGAAAGGACGATCACGACGGCGTCTGCCTGGTGGAGGCCTGCGACTGCCAAAAGTTTGAGAGCTTTGTGCTTAATGTGCTGAAAAAGAAAAAGACCGTGACAAACATCAAGTTTCTGGAAGAAAAGGACGTGAAGAACGACTCCCTTGCATGGAACTGCCTCTATGTCAACAAGTACAAGAATTCTGAATAGCTATTTTTTATCCAGGTTTACCCGTACGTGCTCCCCTGGGTAGTGCTCCCCGAGTCTTTTGGAGTAGCACGCGCTGCACATTGCGCCTTTGATATTCCACGATTCCATTGGAATGTATTTTTGAACTATGGGACCTTTGCATACTGCGCATTTTTCGTCAGCTATCAACGTGATCGACTTTTCAATTTCTATATAAAAATGGTTCTGACAATTTCACGCTCGTTAAATATTAGTTAGTTGCAGAAAAATTACGATAGAGCGTCTGGCCATTGTAAATCTCCTGCAATTTTTACGTGGTTGGACTTCTATCGTACTATAGCAGACTGTTGACCAGTTTCTTGATGCTCTCGATTTCGTCCTCTTCCTGCCTGATTTTCTTGTCTATTACGCGCAGCATCGCCTCGTTCCAGACGTGGTGCGAAAAAAAGTTGTGCTTGGTGTTTGCTATCTCCATTTCGTCGTCTACTACGGTGTCCTCTAGGAACTTGGTCACTACTACGTCAGTCATCTTTAGGATCCGCTCGTTTAGCTTGTAGCTTTTGAATATCGGTTCGAGCTTCATGACGTCCTCCTTAAAGTCGACCTTGGTTCCAAGGATGCTCTTGTGAAGTATTCTGAAGTATGCTCCGACAAAAAACAGAGTCGCGTACCTCTTGGTCTTGTGCCCTCCGCGCTTTCCATATCCTAGCGTTTTTTTCGCGTACTCTTTTACCAGGTATGGGTACAGCAGCAGTCTGTAATCGTCCTTGAGGTTTTCGTTAAACACGTCGTCGTACTTGCTTCCGCGCGGCAGAAACTGCGCGGGCGAGCTGTATGACTCTGTTGGCCTCTGCTCTATTCCCGCAACCAGAACCTGTATTGCGTCCTTTGCGACGATTACCTTTTTGTGATTGTCAGGAAGATACCGATTGTATATTGTGTCGCCGTTGAACTCTGTCTGCTGGGACTTTGTCTTGCTGTCAAACGAGCCTGCCTGAATCTCATAAAAGTATCCATAGTTCTCTAGCTGCGACTTTATGGACTTGTGAAAGTCCATGAGCGACACCAGGTCCTTTCCGCGGACAGAGTTCTGCGAGTTTCTGTATTTTGTTATGTTGTTCTGGTCCAGCTCGTCGTCTGCCTTGATTATTGTAACTGTGATGCTTCCGTCCAAATTATTGGTTCTCTTTGCGTGATCCAAAATGGAGTTTGATGTCTGCGCTCCGTTGACTATCTGCGGGGCGTGTAGCATCATGTTGTTGTCTTCTAGCTCCTCAAAGTCGTTTACGACAATTGTGATTCCGTTGTTATAGTAAAAGAACTTGTCAGGCGAGTTCTGCAGGGTCTCCCTGATTCCCTTGTTTACGTTTGTCTTAAACTGCATCCACTGCCTGATGTTTGACTCAAAGACGTAATCGCGATTCTTCACCACAAAGTCAGTCAGCTCCCTCAGCTTCAGTATGCCGACTACGGTGTTCTTGTAGTGAATCATTTTTTCCAGCTTTATGCGGGATTTTTTCCCTGCTGCCGGCTTTTTTATGCGGTCCCAGAGGTTCTGCACGATTCTGTCTATGTCTAGTATCTCGACTGAGTCATCGCTGACATAGTCGACCTTTTGGTTTGTCACGTAGCAGCACTCCACCTTGAGGTTTTTTTCCTGGATCTTTGTCACAAGATTTGCAAGCTCAGGGCGCATCTTTGTCACGTCGCGGGTCAGCAGTATCCTGACGTCGTCCTTGAACTTTGATATTGCCTCGTTGGAGTGCGCAGTCCCGTACTTTGACTGGAACAGGCGGATCTTGTTGTCTGAAAAATCAACCGGAAGGTACGCGTCTATCCCAAGATCGTTTGCGCCGTCGATTATTGCGTCTGCCGCGTCGTCCTCGGTCGCCTCGTAGACTCGCGTCAAGACCCACTGGAGAAAATTGTGGCCCTTTTCGACGTCGCTCTTGCCAGCCTCGGTGTACTCGATTAGGCTTCCCTGAATGTTTTCTGCAAAGCCTTCAAGGGGTTGCTCGCTTTTCTTTTGGAGCAACAGGGCCTGAGAACCCGGAATGTACTCTAGCAGTCCGGGATTTTTTTCCGTCACGATTTGCTCTGGGACTACTGTATTTAGAAAAGATGGTTATTACATAATAACCCGCCAAGCGATTCTTGAAATAACGGAGCCTGCAAATCCCAAAACATGATCGAAAAGGAAGATGCAGTCAAGGTTTTGCAGACGATCGCAGAAAATCTTTTGGGCGTAGCAGGGAACGGCTCTAACTTTCAGAGGCTCCCAGATGACTATTGGGGATATTACGCAAAGGGACACGACAAGAAAGGAAAGTTTGGAGTGATAGTGACATATTCTGAGCAAGGCACCGACGTAGAGGATCTGCTGATAATGTATCGGGACTGGGCTGACAAAAATAAAAAAGACAGCTCATAACACGATATGAAAAAAATACTAATCGCAGTCTGTCTGGTTGCAGTTCTGGCACTGTCAGTTGCATTTTCTCTTGGGAATAACCCAATCACACCAGCAGTGGAACCTAAAGCCGACGTGGTCATTCCAATGTCCGCATCGCGCCCCGGATGCGAGAAAACCAACTGGTGCTTTACTCCTCCTGAAATTACCATTGAATCTGGCAAAACCGTAACCTGGCTGAATAATGACAGCGGGCTTCACACCGTAACCAGCGGATATTATGACAAACCAGACGGCATGTTTGACAGCGGACACATTGATCCTGACAGGACGTTTTCTTACATGTTTGAAAAAGCGGGAGACTTTCATTATTTCTGCAACTTGCATCCGTGGATGGAAGGAACTGTTATTGTAAAGTAATGGAATCAATAACTGAAATTGTATCTATGACTCGAATTTGCGATACTAATCTATATTTTAATAGTTTTTAGATTAATAGAGGTTAGATGACCTTAGAATCTGATCTGCAGAAACACTGTCTAGAAAATGGACTGTCTAAAGAAGAGTACTTGAACTGCATCAACTCAATAATCCATGAGGCTCCAGACCTGTTTGAAGCACTGCAAAAAGATCATTTTGAGTGAACTTTTACTATTCTATTGCGGAGAAAGCTTTCAATCTCAGTGTAAATATCATCCCCTTCGAACTTGAACATGACATTTTCTAGAATTTCAAAAATTGCTTTCTTATTTTCTTTGTTACCATAAGGAAGATCAAATCCGTTTATGCGTAAGAATAGAATGCTGATGGATAACGCGGTTCTTTTGTTTCCGTTTTTAAATGGCTGCCCCTATCCGAGACCAGCCTTGAATCAAGAAAGGATAGCTCAACATTAACACTGTATTCTTAATAATAAAATATGAAAAATCAAACTAATTAGACGGTATGGGTTTCTCTTAAAATTAAAGAGGTGAGGAAGGGATTCGAACCCCTATAAAATTCGCTTTGCAGGCGAACGCATAACCGCTCTGCCACCTCACCGCATTGAACCGTTCTATTCGACGAGAATTAAACTCTTTAGATGTGG
>SCVO01000112.1 GCA_004322465.1 Candidatus Nitrosotenuis sp. | reverse complement strand
TCGACAACCCGGTTTCTGTGTATGCCTAGGTAGGCTGACTACGGTTAGCCGATGGCCAACCACTACAGCCGGAAGCTCTACCAGGCTGAGCTAACTCGGGACAAAAAATGTCGGCATACTTTGCTATTAAATAATTATCGATAAAATGACCATTCCAAGTGAAAATGCAACACAAAACTAGTGTTTGTGTGTCTTGATGCAGGAGCCGCAAAACTCGTCTCCGCATTTGTCGCAAGATATGAGCTGACCCGGTCTGTAGCCCGTAAAACACTTGTCACAACTGGTTCCGTTCAATAACTAGTCATAAATCGCCAATCTTTTATCTTGATCGCAGGACGTGAGATCAAAAAAATATTAAATATTCTATGCCAGCCAAACTCTACATGTCTGAGCTTTCGCTTGATGGGTATGCCTGCATTCCGTACACGCATGACCACAAATCAATCGAAATCAAGGACTCTTGGCAGGTCTCTAAAAACGTTGAAAACATGTATTTTGTCACTGCCACCTTTTCGCCTGACAGCAAGCCATACTTTCAGTCCCGAGCAAACCACTACCTTCTTGTTAAATTTACCAATGATACAAAAATAATGAAGGAGTTAGAAAAGCACCAGCACGACAAGACCTCGTTTGTCTTCAACATGGACAGTGAGTTTTTTGAGCGCGAGGTGGACGGAACCATGAATTTTGTATCTGTGTATTATCTGGAATATTCAAAATCCGATGACGACATGTCTGATCTGGCGTTGGTGGTCTCAAAAAACGATCGAGTGAAAAAAGCATCTACTGGTAGCATGACATCGTACTCCGCTGAACCGCCGAAATTTACCTTTCCATACAGTAACAGTATAGTAGTATTGGAAGTCTCCAGCCAAAAAAGCCATCAGAGTGTAAACAAGTATTGTGAGCAAACGCGTCGTAACGTGTGTAGAAAAGGCATCACCATGATAAACCTGGTCGGCCTTTCGATCCTTGAAAAATTAAAGTAAAAAGATCCTAGATCAGCCAAATCGTCATAAATCTTAAATATTCAACAAAAAGTGGTTTTGATATGAGTAAACCCGCAGAATTGGGATCATTAAAAATTGGCTCATACATACTCTTGCCAGTTGGGGACCAGCCAACAGGTGAGCCATGCAGAATCTCCGAATATGACACAAGCAAACCTGGAAAGCACGGGGCTGCAAAAGCAAGAATTGTAGGAGTTGGGGTTTTTGATAATCAAAAGCGTCCACACGTTGGTCCAGTTAGCATGCAGGTGCACATACCGCTGATTGACAAAAGAGGCGGCCAAATCATATCCATTACGGGAGACCAAGTACAGATAATGGACAGCGAAACATTTGAGACAATTGACGTACAAATGATAGATGAAGAAGTACAAGGCAAACTAGAACAAGGCCAAATGGTCGAGTACTGGAATGTAATGGGCAGAACTAAAATAATGCGCATCAAGTCTTAATTCGGATGCTGATGATGAGTGGAAAAGCCATCTGATTTTTGATGACGATTATGAGTATTGAGGCGTCCATCATGTTTAGTTAATACCAAAGAGGACTGATCATTATCTGATGAATCTGGCCGCATTGTTCTCTGGGGGAAAAGATAGCACGTTTTCGATATACGAGGCACAAAATCAGGGGCACGTGGTCAAGTGTCTGGTGACAATACTTGCAAGCTCCGAAGACAGCCATCTGCTGCACCACCCAAATGTGGCACTTACCAGCCTGCAGGCAAAATCCATGAAAATTCCCCAAATTACAATTGCCGCAAAATCAAGCGACACTAAAGCCGAACTGGAAAATCTAAAAGAGGCGCTGTCTGCCGCAAAAAAAGACTATTCCATCGAGGGAATCCTGCATGGGGGAATATTGAGCGAATTCCAAAAAACAAAATTCGAATCTGTGGCAAAAGACCTGGGCTTGCGCGTGGTGTCTCCTCTCTGGCACAAGGACCAATCGCAGTACATGAAATCGCTGCTTGATTCTGGATTTGAATTCATAATCACGTCTGTTTCTTCTGACGGTCTTGACAAATCATGGCTTGGCAAAAAAATAACAAAAGATGATCTTGCGAAACTAGAACAATTATCCAAAAAATACAAATTCAATCTAAGCTTTGAAGGCGGAGAGGCGGAAACATTTGTGGTGAACTGCCCGCTTTTTTCAAATCCGATTGAGGTTCAGGATTCTTCCATATCCTGGGATGGTTACCGAGGAAGGTTTGAAATAGTGCGTGCAAAAATAAAGGACAATGCTTGACAACCTAAAGACTAGCCTTCGTGCGGCAATTAAGAAAATTGTAAACTCTTCTGGCATAGACGAGCAGCTAATTAACGAATTGTCTCGTGACGTTCAAAAGGCACTGCTCCAAGCAGACGTGAATGTAAAACTCGTACTGCAGATAACAGAAAATCTAAAGCATCGATCACTAAACGAAACTCCTCCTCCCGGGCTGTCACGAAAAGATCACATTGTAAAAATTCTATATGACGAGCTTGCGAGCCTTCTTGGCAAGGAAAACGAGTTTTCCTTCAAGCCTGGCAAACTAAACAAGGTACTGATGCTTGGCATCCAGGGCAGTGGAAAAACCACGATATCATCAAAGCTGGCAAAGTTCCTGACAAAGCAAGGTTACAAGGTCGGCGTAATTGGTGCCGACACATTTCGACCCGGAGCCTTGGTTCAGCTTCGAACAATGTGCGAAAAGGCAAACGTCGAAGTGTACGGCGAGGAAAGCAACCGCGACTCCCCGGCAATTGTACGCAACGGGCTGAAGCATTTTGCAAATTCCAACCTGGACATCATACTAATTGATACTGCTGGCCGTCACAAGGAAGAAAAGGATCTGCTCGACGAAATGCGGGAAATTGGCAAGATAGCAGATCCCGATCTTGCGTTGCTTGTGATTGACGGCACTATAGGACAGCAGTGCTACAACCAGGCAGAGTCGTTTCACAAAACCGTACCTGTCGGGGGAATCGTGATCACAAAGCTTGACAGCTCTGCAAAGGGCGGCGGGGCACTTGCCGCATCCGCGGCGACTGGCGCCAAGATAATGTATGTTGGAACCGGTGAGAGAATAGACGACCTTGAGATATTTTCGCCAACCAGATTCGTTGGGCGGCTGCTTGGCATGGGGGACATCCAAGCACTGCTTGATCTTGCCAAGAGACTTGAAAACGAAGCAGACGATGTGAGGCTCAAGCGAATCTCTAGCGGAAAAATGAACATGGATGACTTCTATTACCAGCTGGAGGAGGTAACGAAGGTTGGCTCGCTAAAGGGATTTTTGGATAACATGCCGGGGCTGTCTGGGATGGTAAAGGATGATCAGCTGGACCAAATGGAGGACAGAATTACAAAATGGCGATTCATCATACAGAGCATGTCAAAGCAGGAAAAAGCGGACCCTGATTTGCTGAACGCATCTAGAATCAAAAGAATTGCGCGTGGCTCTGGCTGGCCTGAGCACGAGGTGAAGGAGCTCTTGAAAAATTACAAAAACTCCAAAAGCATGATGAAGGCGTCCAAGGGAAGGCAGATGCAGGGATTCCTTCGCAAAATGGGCATGGGCTAGTGTGCCAGCAAATTACTAATAGCATGATTGCAAGATTTTTTCTGTGAGTAAAAGCAACAAGCCGTTTGCAAACGTGCTGCAATTGTCGCAAAAAATACTAAAAGAATACGACCTGTGCGACGTGTGTCTTGGAAGGCTGTTTGCAAAAAGACTCGGGCTTGTATCAAATAAAAAACTCGGCGCCAAGATTCATCACGCCCTAAAAATAAAGAGCGCAAAATGCTATGTGTGCAAAAACATCTTTGACGGCGTTGGCTCTCAGGTGGCAAAAATGCTTGACGCCTCGTCTGATCATGACTTTGCAACGTTTCTTGTGGGCACCAAGATAAAGCCGTCAATTCTTGACCGCGATGATCACATGCGATCAAGGTTTAGGCTAAGGGGGATTGATGGAATAAAGACAAACATCACAAGGGAGCTGGCAAAACAATTTTCTCGCAAAACAAAAAAGAAAGTCGAATCATCCGAGCCTGACCTGGTCTTTATGATTGACTTTAAGGAAGATTCCTGCACCGTACAGGCCAAGCCTGTCTTCCTCTGGGGGAAATACACAAAAACTGAACGCGGCATGCCGCAAAAGCAAAAACCGTGCACCACCTGCCTTGGCAAGGGATGCATCGACTGCAATCGTCACGGAATATCTGAATTTGATAGCGTGGAGGGCTTGATCAGCAAATACCTCTTTGAGAAATTTGGGGCGGTGCAGACAAAAATAACGTGGATAGGGGGCGAGGACAGCACTAGTTTGGTTCTTGGCTCTGGCCGCCCGTTCTTTGTAAAACTGCTTCATCCAAAAAAACGCCATCCCAGACTGCCAAAAAAAATCCCGCTGGGCAAGGTTGTGGTGAATAATCTAAAACTGATAAACAAAACCCCGACTGGGCCGGTACAATTTACCTCAAAAGTAAAACTGTGCATCTCGTGCGAGAACAAAGTCGAGCAAGCCGCCCTCTCAAGACTTGATGCTCTTGAAAAAAACACGATCGCAGTTTACGAAAAATCTGGAAGAAGAACAGAAAAATTAATCCAAAACATCCAATACAAAACCGATTCTGAGAACTCTTTTCACCTCTCAATGACCGCTGGCGGGGGGCTGCCGCTCAAACGATTTGTCAGCGGCGACGACGTATTTCCAAACATCTCTGACATTTTGGAAAACAAGTGCAAATGCGATACGTTTGATTTTGAAGCAGTCAAGATCACACACTAACATTTTTTACACCTAGTCTGATGAGATCATTCCGTTGGACTATCTGGTAAAAGTACGGGAGGCACATGAAAAGGGACTTTTGCCGCAAGACATGCTTGAGTTGATCACCGAGCGATTCGAACTGGTGGAGTCTGGAATGAAACGAATAGCAAGTGCATCTGGGACTCCATATCCGATATCGTATGTGGAGCCGTCTGCGATTCTGACAAATTCTGGCAACATGTCATTTGAATACGGCGTGCTTTTTGCAAGAACGCTTCCCGTGTTTTTTGAAGACAAATTTCAAGTCGTGATACAAATTTCCGCGCCGCTTGTCGCGTTCGGGCTAAAGGGAACAATTCACGCAATACTTGCGCACGAGTTTCTTCATTATCTGGAACTCGTCAGAAAAATATCGAAAATGGAACTCTTGTCAGACGAAATATCTGGGAATCTTTTTGAAAACGTGTATGCTGACAGTACAAGATTATTTGAGCCTCGAGCAGTGTTTGACGACAAGACCCTTCTGACGCACATTACGAAAAAATTCCCAGCCGGCTTTAAGGACTATAAGCTTGAGGACAAAACAGAAAAGCTCTGGATTGCAAAAAACCTGCCAGTCACAAACATCTCCCTTGACACAAATACCGTAAAACTGTCAGCCGAATTGTTATCGAAGGTAAGTCTGGATCCTGTCCTGTTGGGCAAAATAAAGGAATTTGAAGAAAAGGAATCTAAGCTGAGAAAAAGAAAACTCTATTGATTGAATTCGGTTAGTCCGCACTTGCCGCACGTGCGTCTGTTTTTGTGCTCTGACATAAAGACACCCTTTCCACATCTGGAACACAATCTGTGGAGTCTTGTTACCTTGTCTCCTGCTATCTTGTAGTATTTGTGAATTGAGTCTGTGCCGCCAGCCGCTGCTTTTTTTCCTGCCATTATGCTGCAGGCTCCTCTTTGGTCTCTGCCGGCGGTGCGTTTGCAGCCTTTGCCTTGTCAAGTCTTGTGAATATTACCGGGTTGACCTGTCTTTTTGCCAAGCCCTCATCGTCATACACATAAAACGTTCCTGTTATTTCAGGTCTGCCGCTGTGGTTTTTCATGTTTATTGGAATCACAACTTTGCCGTCAAGCTTGAACTGTTTTGAAATCATGTCAACTGCCTCTAACTTTTTGAGTTTTCCGCCAAGACCCCTAAACGTGCACGTTATCTCTCTTCTTGAGAGGAATGTATTGTTTACATCGCTTAGAGTTTCAATCATTGACATGTATTCCAACTCGTTTTTCTATTTCATATAAACTTTCATTGCCCCTTGAGAAGAGATTTAAGAAAAAAGACCATTGAGATGGCATGGACAGATTCATGCTGCATTTGAAAAACACCAGATTTGCACCGGAGGACTCGGGTAATCTGCTTGCAAAGGCAAGACAGGTGTGTTCCGTGGCAAACACGATAATCCGCGATTCGCGAGTCTCGACCAAATATGTTGAATTTGACGTCTCAATTGACAAATCAAATCTTGACGAACTGGTATCGAATCTGAAACCCATTGCGCCGCTCGATCACGCAAAACCCGTAGTGGAGGAGCACATAGAAAAGGAAGACGCAATCAAGCTCGGAATTTCGTATTTTAATGACGAGCGCTTCTGGGAGTGCCACGAGGTTCTTGAGGGTGTGTGGAAAAAATGCTACGAAGGAGAGCGAGACTTGGTCCAAGGCGTGATTCTGGTTGCGGCCGCGCTTGTACACTATCAAAAATTTGAAAACAGCATCTGCCTTTCGGTTCTCGGCAGGGCGCTTGACAAGCTTGCCAAATCGAGCGGGATGTATCATGGAATCGATGTTGACGCCCTGAGGAGCAAGGTGCGGGCGATAATAAATTCCGGAAAAATTTCGCTGTTTTCTATTTGATCATCTGTATGGCAGTTTTCAAAACTTGAGCCCCTTCGAGAAGCCCAATGCTTCCAATTTTTGCATTCATTTCAGTAAACCTTGCGCTGTTGTCTTTTTTTACCGAGTCGCCTGACACTAGGACCGGTACGGGATCGTCACTGTGTCCTTTGTTGATGCACGGGGTGGAGTGATCCGCTGATACCACTACTGCCACCTTGCTTGTGTCTATGTTGGCCAGAACAGTCCCAAAGAATCTCCTGTCTATCTCCTCGATGTTTTTCATTTTCCCGAGCGCGTCGCCGTCATGACCGAATTCGTCGGGCCCCTTGAGGTGGACGTATATTGCGTTTTCAGTCTCCATTGCTTTTGCTGCAACTTGTGCCTTTTCTTCATAGTCTGTCAGTCCCCCGGCACTGAACGTCTTCATTTTTAAAATTTCGGCAATCCCAATCTCAACTGGCATGTCTACAATGCAGGAGAACCTCATTGAATACAGGTCGTTTATTGGAACAACCTTTGGATAATGGTTTCCAGCATCGCGCAAAAGAATGCTGTTTAGTAGTTTTTTCCCCTCCTGCTTTCTTTTCTGGTTGGTCTTGCTCTCCCTCATGATTTTCAGGGATTGCTCCGTGAACTCGTTTACCAAAGTTGCGGTGAGTGCGGAATTTGGAATGTCCTTTAGCGGCAGGCAGCGCTCTATTTTGAAATAGTCGCCCACTGCCTTTGCGATTCCCATTCCGTCCACACGTGCATAGGCGGGATCCGTATTGGTGATTTCAGAAGAAAGCGTCTTTCCGTCGCACCGTATTCTTACAACGACTCTGTGGCCTATTGTCGGTGTCACGACAACAGACGCGCCAGGCTCTGAAAATTTGATTTTACTTTCAATTTCTTTTGATATTGCAAGCGCGTCTTCTTTTTCTATTTTTCTTCCGGCCCTTCTGTCTATGATGATTCCTGCGTCATCTAATGTGGCAAAGTTTCCGCGCAACGCCAAATCCCCGTCCTTAAAGTCAATTCCAGTCCCCACTGCCTCAATCACTCCGCGCCCTGCGTATTCTGCGTGCTGGAATTTGTATCCTAACATGTTGAAAACGGCAATATCTGACTCTGGTGCGATTCCCTCCCCGACGGAAATTACCTCTCCCATCGCCCCGTTCCTTGTCATCTTGTCAAGGTTTGGAGTGTGTGCAAAGTCGAGCGGAGTCTTTCCCTTTAGATCCGGATGCGGTAAATCCCCTACCCCGTCAAGTAAAACATAGATAATTTTCACATTGCTGGCAGCTATAGTTATCCCCTTGTCTTGGTGCTGATCCAAGACCACTTTAAACTTTACACGATGTGATCGAACCCTGTTGTCAACGATGCGATCGTTGAAAAGGTTTTAACTCGCACGTATTCATACTATCGATTATGGGGAGCATGAGAAAAGACTATGTATCTGAAAGATTCGTCATCGTCTCCCAGAATGAAGAACAAAACGAAGAGTCAAAAAAATGCCCGTTTTGTCCTGGCAACGAATCGATGACAAACCCCTCGCTACTGTCCCTTGTCGCAAAGGACGGAATGCTCCAAAGACTGCAGGACAGCGAAGACAATTATGTAAAGGACTGGACCGTTAGAGTTTTTGAAAGCAAGGTTCCGGCAGTCTCTGTTTCTGCAGAAAACTCGTATTCTGACAGGCCGCTTTACAGCGAGCCTGCATACGGATACCATTATGTCGTTGTTGCGTCTGAGCGACACAAGGATTCGTTATCTACCATTTCGTCTGAGCAGTGGTCCAACATACTTGTCGTGATCCAAGACAGGCTCCGATGGCTTTACACTCAACGCGGCGTCACATACGTCTCAATTTACATAAACCACGGCAAGGATGCTGGCAGCGCAGTATCGCACCCTCACATCAACATGGTTACGTTTTCTACTATTCCTCCGCTAATCGAGCAGGAAGCGGAGGCATCGCACCGGATTGTCAATGAAAAGGGCGCATGCCCGCTGTGCCAGACGGTGAACACTGAAACAGGGGGGCCGCGACAGGTGCTGCAAACTGAAGGGTTTTTGGCATTCTGCCCGTGGGCGCCGTCATACCCGTACGAATTTTGGATTTGCCCAAAGAAACACACGACTAGTTTTTCCAAAATAACGCAAAAGGAAATTAACGACCTGTCGTTGATCCTGCGAGCTACGCTTGGGGGCCTGACAACCAGCCTGAAGAACGTCTCTTACAATTTGGCTTTCCACCTGTCGCCTGAAAAGAAAAACAGCAGGCAAATCCACTGGCACATCGAGGTATACCCGCTGACTGCCGCATGGTCGGGGCTGGAAAGGGGCTATGGGATATTTCTAAATTCAATTCCTCCGGAAAAAGCTGCAGAGCAGCTTGGCGCTGCGTGCAGAAAGGAGCTTGCAGGCCTTGTCGGCATAATCTAGTCTTGCGTCTGTGAAAAGATCAAAAGCCTGGGTTTCATACCGTTTATTTATCTAAATTTAATCTTGTAGTTTGTGGCAGTTGAGAAATATCTGGCAATTGCAAGCCTTGGACTGTTCATCATGTTTAGCGCAGAAATCGTTACCTTTTACACTTTCTTGACGTCGCCAAAAATCGAAGTAGAGCCCGAACCACAAATTCTGATGTATATCTCGATTGGAATCGCACCTGCAATGAGTATTGCGGGAACCGTTTTTATTTTGTCAAAGAGATACGGCTCTAAATCTGTCGGCAGCATCATAATCGCGGGGGGAATAGTCTTGCTTGTTGGAATGTTTTACGCAAACTCGTTGATTCCAAAAATAGACAAAAACTATTTGGTGTTTGCAGTCACCACTGTGCCTCAGCTGTTCATGGCAGTATCCATTCCGATAATGGCGACTGGGGCGTTTTTGTTTAGGACAAAAAAGAGACCAATCAAGGAATACTTTTAGTGGTCAAACCTCATTCCGTTTGAGTGTCGCTTGAATCCGAGCCTCTCGTAAAACGGCCTGACCTTGTCATCGCAGTCCAAGATGGTTTTGTAGCAACCTTGATTTTTGGCGTATTCTAGGGCAGCCTGCATTATTTTAAAACCGATTCCACGTCCCTCGTGTTCTTTTGATACCACAACGTCTTCAATGTGGCCGACCAGCCCTCCGTCATGGATGAATTTTTGCTCTATGATAAGGACGGTGGAGCCGACTACTTTGTTGTCAAGAACTGCGACAAAAATGACATTGTTTGGATTGTCTGTTATTTTTTTTAGAATTGCTCTGGCCTTTTCGTCGCTTAGGTTGCTCGCAGTCTTGAGGTTGTCAAGCGACGTTAGAAATCCATTGCTAAGATCACTTTCTTTTATTTTTCTGATTGTGATATCACTCATACTTAGATCTTGCCGAGTTTTTCTCTGAATTCTTGGTACGCTTTCTTGTACGATACCTTGTCTCCAATGTCGATAAAGCCGTTCTTTATTATGAAACTGTTGACGTCCTTCTTTTTTGCGAGCGCCTTTTTGATTACGTCGTCCATCCCATACGGGACATTGTTTGGGATGAATCCGAGCACCTGTGGCTCCATCACGTAGCATCCGATGTTTATGTTTGCGCTAATTTCCGGCTTTTCGTTCCATGCAGTCACCCTGCCGCTCTTTGATGTCTCGATGACGCCGTACTTTATGGTAGTCTTGTACTGGTGCAGGCTCATTGTAATGAATGATTTTTTTGCCTTGTGCTGGTTTACCATCTTTCTTAAATTGAAATTAAAAACAGAGTCGCCGTACACGCAAACAAACGTGTCATCGATGAATGGTTCGGCAGTCTTGAGCTGGCCGGCAGTCGCAAGCGGCCTGTTTGCCACGGCGTATTCTATTTTCACTCCTAGCCTGCTTCCGTCCTCAAAATAATCCTCGATTGTTTTTCTCAGATAGCTTACGCATAGAACAATGTCTGTTATTTTGTTATTTCTTATCCAGTCTATGAGGTGCTCGAGCAGGGGCTTTTCACCAAGGGGGAGCATCGGCTTTGGAAGAAACGTCGTGTATGGTTGCAACCTCGTCCCTAGGCCGCCGGCAAGTATCACTGCCTTCATGTCTTTAATTAAAAATCAGAGTATTTATGTTGATTTGCGTATCCTGACAACACTCGCTCTATAGGATCTTGGAAATTTTTGTCACAACTTGTTTTGGGTTTTCTCCAAACACGATTATCATTGGCTCTTTTCCAATGTCGCCTCTGTGGTACACTATGTCTGGTGCGGATTTTGAATTTTTGATGGCGCTTTTTATTCCCCACGAGATGGAAGAGTCTTCCTTGCTCTTTGTCTTGTCCGGCTCGTCCGCCCTGTCGTAGCTTGCGATTCTGTTTTTTGTCTTTTGAAATTTCTCAATTGTTTTCTGGTCGTATCTGATGTTTAGGGCGGATCTTATTTTGGGGAACTTTTTTTGCATTGTGATGACCGCGGTCGCAACGTGTTTTGAGCCGCCGTACTCCAAATTTCCCGCAACAACCGGCCTCTTTCCTGCCTTTACAATTCTGCCTGACACGCCCAAAACATCCGACAGTGATTTCGGGTTTTGTTTTGAATACACGAAATTTGTCTGGCATTCTGGAATCAGTCCGTACGACTCGCCAAGACTCTCAAATTCCTTGATGGCAGAACTCAACTCTGCTCTGATTTTGTCTTTTTTCAGACTTGTTATCTTGATTCCGCGTCCAATCCTTTGGGCGCCCTCCATGGATTGATATGTGATGCCTTTTGCAAACTTTACCGCATCACTGAGCGTGTTTTTTGATGCAACTGCATAGCATAGGGCAAAGGCAAAAGTGCAGCCGCTCCCGTGGGTTTCTCCGCGTATCTTGTTTCCTGGAATGGTGATGCCCTTTCCGTCCTCGTACACAAAATCCGAAACCTTGTTTTTAGCAAACTTGTGGCCTGTTATGACGACCCTCTTTGCACCTAAATCGGATAGTTTCTTTGCGGCGCGTGTGAGGTCTGACTCTTTTGCAATCCTGACTCCTGACAGAATCTGGGCCTCTGACACATTTGGAGTTATGACAAAACATAATGGGATGAGTAACTTTCTAAATTGTTCCAGCGCGGTTTTCTTTAGAAGCGTTCCGCCGGTGGTGGACTCTATGACTGGATCCAGTATGATTGGAATTTTTTTATCCCGTAATTTTGAGTGAACAATTTGTATTGTGCTTGAGTCATAGACCATTCCTACTGTGACTGCGTCCACCTCAAAGTCGGAAAACACGGAGTCAATCTGTCTTTCAACCATTCGCGGAGAAACCGATTCCGCATCTGAAAACTTTGTAGAGTTTTGGCTTGTTATGGCCGTGATCACGCTAAAACAATTCACGCCAAGTGCGGAGGCAACCCTTACGTCTCCTTGAATTCCTGCGCCCGACGATGGATCCGAACCCCCTATTGACAGTATGTTCATGACATGTCTTGGCAAACATGTCGTAATAGTGTTTTTGTGGAATGGCGCAAATTCTATTTAATGAGATTCTCCGGCGACAATTGTTTTCCCGCTACTGTTTAAATCTGGATACAACGTACTAGAACACATGGGAACGCAAATGAGTGCTGCAAGACGCGGCACGATAACCGATGAGATGAAACAGGTTGCCCGCGATGAGGATGTTTCGCTCGATTGGCTACGATCCAAAATTGCAAGCGGCTCAATTATAATCCCTAGCAACAATGTCAGACCTCAAAAGGTACACCGCGTGGGAATCGGCAAGGGGCTAAAAACCAAGGTGAATGTGAACATTGGCACCTCGACACTCAAAGTTGACCTAAGCGAGGAAATTGAAAAAGCCAAAATCGCAGTAAAGCACCACGCCGACACAATTATGGATCTTAGTGACGGCGGCGACGTTCGCTCAATAAGGCAGGCGTTGCTAGATGCCGCGCCGATAACCTTTGGGACAGTCCCGATTTACGAGGCATACAACTATGGAGTTGAAAAGCACAAAAATCCGCTGGATATTACAGAAGACGACTTTCTAAACGCCTTTGAGAACAATGCAAAGGACGGAGTCGATTACACCACAATTCACTCTGGCATATCAAAGGAGATAGCGAAAAGAATTCTCAAGGTGCAGCGATATGGAGGGGTGGTAAGCAAGGGCGGAACAATCACTGCGGCATGGATGCTAAAGTACGACAAGGAAAACCCGTACATTACTCATTATGACTATATGATGGAGATTGCAAAAAAATACGACGTTACATTCAGCCTTGGCGACGCATTAAGGCCAGGATCTATTTTGGATTCTCATGACGAACTCCAAGTTCAAGAAATGATAAACATATCAAGGCTGACAAAGCAGGCCCATGAAAAAGACATCCAGGTGATGGTGGAGGGCCCAGGACACGTGCCGCTAAACGAAGTCGCGGCAAACGTCAGACTGGCAAAGTCCCTGATTGGCGATGTTCCGTACTATGTGCTGGGCCCGCTTGTGACAGATATTGCGTCTGGGTACGATCACATCTCGAGCGCTATTGGGGCGGCGATTGCCGCAAGCGAGGGAGTCGACCTGCTGTGCTATCTTACACCTGCAGAGCACCTGGCGCTTCCTAATGCCGAAGAGGTAAGGGCCGGACTGATTGCATATAGAATCGCAGCACATGCTGGCGACCTAGTCAAACTGCGGGAAAAGGCAATAGTCTGGGATATGAAAATGACCGAGGCGCGACGCACACTTGACTGGGAAAAGCAAATCGCGCTATCAATAGACCCTGAAGAGGCAGCCAGAATACACAACCGCACCGGACAGCGAGATGGAAACAATGTTCCGTGTACCATGTGCGGAGGCGCATGCGTCTATGTGATGCTGCCTCAGCAAAGAAAGTATGTCAAGGAAAGCGAAAACCTACAGCAGATTGAATAACACGTCAGACAAGCTTGGAACTGTTTCGTATTTGTGAATTTCTTGCGGGTCTATCCACGCGTATGACGAGTTTTCCCAGTTGAGCAGGACCTTCTGGTCTCTCATTGAGAACAGGAACGGAAAAACCATCCATTGGTGGTCCGGATACTGTGGGGACGAAATTGCCCTTTCTTGCCCTGCCTTTAACAGCTGGATTTGATCACTTTTTACGCCGATTTCTTCGAAAATTTCGATCTTTGCACGCCTGAGCGGCTCTTCATCGTTTTCGATTATTCCGCTTACTGCCCCCCAAAGCCCCCTCATGCTTTTTACTCGATCGCTTCGCTTTAAGAGGAGAATTTTCTCATTGCTTGTAACAAACGACGTTACTATTTTCGTAGAGCGCATGACTGATTATTTTTCAATTGCGTTTATCATCGCGTTCATCTTTTTGTAAGACTCGTCAAGGTCTGAGTTCTTTGCAAGTCCTTGCTGTACAGTTCTGATGTAGTTTGTAATGTCTTCTGACTTGTTCTCCTGTATGTCTGTAAGGAGTCTTCCGATATCTTTCCAAAGCTCTTCTGCGGCTCTTCTGATTTCTGGATTTGCGATTATTGTTTCAATCAGTTCTGTTGATTCCGTCATTATGCTTTCGGCCAATATTTTTTGAATTTTAAAAGTATTGCCTGACATTCGCTCAGTCAATGAAATTTTGTCGTCTTTTGCAAGTATGTTTGCAAATGCCAGATTCACGAGGTGTGTTAATCCCAAGATGATTGCGATTTTTTTGTCGTGCTCTATTGCGTCAATCGTAACAAAGTTAGCTCCCTCAAAAAGCGTCTTTACCAAGTTCAGCTCTTTTTTGGCGTCCTTGATTGGGATGGAAATTATGTTCTGACCTTTGACCTTCTTTGCGCCCGGACCGAACATCGGGTGGATGCAGACTGGGTTGATCTTCGCCGGGATCTTTAGCAGGGCTGCTGCCGTTTTTGCCTTTTGCGATGAAATCTCAATAAGGTACGAGCCTCGCTTCATCTCCTTTGCAATTAGTCTGATTATTTCGGGAGTTCTTCTGGTCGGGGTGCACAGCAGGACAATGTCTGCGCTTAAGACTGCCCCTACAAGAGACTCTGACTTTTTGACTGCCTTGTCGGTTATCTGGACCTCTGAATCGTAGCCGACCACCTGGTGACCGTTTGATGTGAAATACTTGGCAAACCATTGTCCCATTTTGCCGCCCGCTCCAATTATCGTAATACTTTCTTTCATTTCGACTTGTTTAGAACCTCATGTAATATCTTCATTCCGTCCATTAGTCTCTTTTCGTCCTGGCAGGCGGAAATGCGGATAAATCCCTTATAATTGCCAAATCCTTCGCCTGGGGCCACGGCGACCCCGTGATCAAGCAGCATGCTGGAGAACTCTACTCCGTCAAACCCTGGCTTGTTTACCTTTGCAAAAAGGTACATCGCGCCGTCCGGCGCAACGAATTCCAAATCAATATTTTTTGCCTCCTGGATGACAGTGTCTATCTTTGATCTGATGCTCCTTACGTTGGCTGTGACGTCTGCATCTAGTGCCTTTAGCGCGGCATACTGTATTGGCTCTGCGACGTTTGTCAGGCAAAGGGCTTGAAGCTTTACCATCCTTTCAATTATTTTTGGATCCGCTACGGTGTACCCAATCCTAAATCCTGTCATCGCGTGAGATTTTGAAAACGACTGTGTTACAATATTTTTTTTGTAGTTGTATGACAGAACGCTCTTCCACTCCGAGAATGAATACGACGAGTAAATCTCGTCGCTTAGAACGTAGAGATCGTTTTTCTCTGCAATCCTGATTATCTGCTCCTGAAGTTTTGGCGGAAGAATTTTTCCGGTGGGGTTGTTTGGATAGTTTAGGACGATCATTTTCGTGTTGTCGTTTATTGTCTTCTCGATTTGTTCGATGGTTGGCTCCCACTTGGATTCCAGCGTTGTTGGAATTGCTCTGACCTTGACTCCAGCATTGATGGCGCAGTCCCTGTATGCTGGCCATGCCGGTTCTATCACAATCATCTCATCGCCTGGATTTAGGAGCGTGCTGATTGCAAGGTATATTGAAAATCGCGCGCCTGGAGACACAAGTATGTTTTCTGGCTTTACCAAGGCGCCGAACTCTTTTGTTGCATGTTTGGCAAGCGCTGATCTAAGATCCGGTATCCCAGCTGCCGGCCCGTACTTTACCAGCCCCCTGTCAAACGCCTCGCCGATTGCGTCTTTGACAATTTTTGGCGGGGCAAAGTCTGGCTCGCCTACCTCCATGTGAATTATTTTTTTCCCCTGCTGTTCGAGGCTTTTTGCCTTCAAAAACACGGTCAGGTGCGTCTGCTTACCGTCAGATTGGACTCTTATGGACTCGTTTAGGAGAAAATTCAGAAACTTTTTTCCAAGTGATTCGTCAAGCCCCTTGTTTTTGCAAAACTCGCTTACCTCTTTTCTGAGCTGCTCCTCCCTTGCCTCGTCAGTCACGTTGAGCCCGCTGTTCTTTTTGAGCTCGCCAATCTGTTTTGAAATCTCTGTCCTTTCTTTTAGGAGCGTGAGCATCTCTAGTGTGATGCTGTCTATTTTGTTTCGTAACTGATCAATGTTTGACATTTTACAATGTTGGTTTTATGAAACCGCCCAAGAGCGCATGATCTGCAAGTACTAGTGAGACAAGCGAGTCGACTACCGGCGGCGCCCGCGGAACGACACACGGATCGTGCCTTCCGTGCACCTGTAGTGTGACTGGTTTTTTTGTTTTGATATCTACCGTGGTCTGTTTTTTCGCAATTGATGACGCTGGCTTGAATGCAACCCTCATTATGATGGGCATGCCGTTTGAGAGTCCTCCTAGGATTCCTCCGGCGTTGTTTGTTTTTGTGATTATTTTGCCGCCCCTGACTATGTACGGGTCGTTGTTTTCAGAGCCGAACAATTCGGAGCCTGCAAAGCCTGAGCCGAACTCTACTCCCTTTACTGATGGGATGGAATAGATTGCCTTGCTGATGTCTGACTCCAAAGATCCAAAGATTGGCTCCCCCAAGCCGACTGGCAGGTTTACAGTGGTGGATTCTATTATGCCTCCCAGGGAATCGTTGTGCTTTCGTGCATCCAAAATTGAGTTTCTCATTTTTTCTGCAATCTTTTTGTCGGGGCACCTTACCTCGTTGTCATAAATCTGGGCTTTCATCTTTGCATCAAACTTGCTGTTCATTGAGATCTTTCCTATCTTGATTGTGTAGGAGTTTGTTTCAATTCCCAATGTGACTTTGAGAAGTTTTCTTGCAATCGCTCCGCCCATCACATGTGTGGCAGTGAGCCTTCCTGAAAATCGCCCGCCGCCCCTATAATCATTAAACTTGTTGTATTTTACAAAAGCAGGATAGTCTGAGTGTCCCGGTCTGAGCTTTGTCGTAAGCTCATCATATGCCCTGGAGTCCTGATCCTTGTTCCAAATCACCATTGTAATTGGCGCACCGGTAGTGTACCTTCTGAAAACCCCTGAAATTATCTCGACCTGATCACCTTCCTTTCTTTGCGTTGACACCAGTGACTGCCCTGGCTTTCTTTGATCAAGCATTTTCTGAATATCTTTTTCTTGTATCTCAAGTCCTGCCGGGCACCCGTCTAATACTGCCCCTACGCATTTTCCATGACTCTCCCCAAAACTGGTCAAGACAAGTCTCTGACCGATGGAACTGCCAGACATTAAATAAAAACCACCATCTGAAGCATATAACCCTTATAGAGTTGTGATTTTTGCCCCGACCTGATTCATGTCGGAGATAAAGCTAGGATACGACACATCTACTGACTCTGGGTCGGAAACCGTGCAGTCTCCAACGTACATTCCAGCTATGCAAAACGCCATGAACAATCGGTGGTCGTCTTCCGAATTTAGCTTTGCACCTTTGACCTTGTCTGGCGGTCCTAGGATCAGGCCGTCTTCTTTTTCGGTAACCTTGATCCCGATTTTTTGAAGCTCGCGTGCAAGAATTGCAATCCTGTCTGTCTCCTTGTATCTTGCGTGCTTGACGTTGTACAATTCTATTGGAAATCTTGACTTGAGTGCAAGTATTGCAAGCGGCGGCAAGAGATCAGGCGTGTTGGAAAGGTCGAATCTTCCGCCAAGTAGCTTTTCAGGAGCCTTTACCTTGATTGTGTTGTTGTGCAGCGAGATGTCTACTCCGAGCTTTTCCAATATCTCGATTATTGCCTCGTCGCCCTGCGCCAAATCGCCAAATGAAATCTTGATTGTAAATCCGTCTCCCACCAGTACTGCAGCTGACAGCAGCAGTGCGACACTTGAAAAGTCAGACGGAATTGTTATCGTTGCGTGTTTGTATTCCTGGGGCTCAATCCTGTATTTCTTGTATGGCTCTATTACCGTGACCTCTACTCCGAATTTTTTCATAGTTGAAATGGTCGCCTCTAGGTATGGCTTTGAGACCAGCTCGGAGCTGATGTTTACTGTGATCCCAATCTCAGTTAACGGTGCGACAATGAAGAGCGCGGATATGAACTGGCTCGAAATGTTTCCGGGAATTGTGATTTCTCCGCCTTTTATTTTTCCAATCACTGTGAGCGGGGGCTTGCCTTCATTTGACTCGCATTTTGCCCCGAGCGACTCTAGCGCATCCGTCAGTTGCTTCATTGGCCTTTTTCTTAGGCTCTCGTCTCCGGTCAGAACTGTCTTTGCGTTGCGCATTGCCGAAATTGCGGCGGCGATTCTAATTGTTGTTCCCGAGTTGGACGCGTCAAGTGTGAGATCCTCCTCGTCAAACTTGTCTATTCCTTTTACCTTGAGATTGGTTCCAGCTTCTTGAATCTCCGCGCCAAGATTCTTGCAGATTTCAATGGTTGCGTTTGTGTCCCTAGATCGTAGTACGTTTTTGACTATGCTCTTTCCGTTAACCAGGGACGACAGAAAAATTGCCCTGTGGGTGTAGCTTTTGTTTGGGGGGCACGAAATCACCCCGCTTAACTTTGATTTTTCTACCTTACAGTTCATGGGCCTCTGCCTTTTTGTTGTTTATTTCGGAAACGAATGTCTTGCCCTCAAGCCCTGAAAACACTTTTTCTATGTTTGACACCTTGTCTTTTTTTACTATGGCTGCAATGGCCGGCCCATTGCCAGACACCGATGCCCCGAGCGCGCCGCCCTCGATTAGATTCGAGATTATCTTTGGATCAGAATTCAGTATTGTGGATGTGGCAAGCCCGTTTAGCACCATCGCATTCCAATAGTCCCCGTCCTTTGCAAAATCCCATGCCTTCTCAAAGACCTCCTTGATGTTTTTCAGGTTCTTGACATTTCCGCGCTTGCGTGATCTTGGGACAAACACTACTGCCAAAAGGTTGGTCGGGGTCTTTTGTATTTTTATTATCTTTCGCTTGTAGTTGTCGGTAACCACTGTTCCGCCAAAGTAACAAGCGCATGCATCGTCGTATGCTCCAGTTATGCTGACCTTTGTGGCAATCGACGCCTCTACTCCCGGAATCAAAACCTGGCTGTCGTTAAACTTGGATCTGAACATCTTGTTGCATGCAAGCGACACCACCGAGGAAATTGCGCTTGAGCTCTTCAATCCGTAGCCTGTTGGAATTTCTGACATTATGGAGATCTCTATTTTGTTTTTCTCAAGATCTTTTTTTGGAACCGTGTACTCTACGACTTTGTTGATGAGCCTTGAGCTGAGATTGTGATTGTCGACTTCAATTTGTATGCCGTGGCCCTCAGAAGATTTTATGGTTGCCTCTACCTTTGCAGCGATGCCAAGCGTTGCGCCCTTTCCCGTGGCAATTGCGTTTACCAGCGATACTGCGCCATGGATTGTTGCTTTTACTTGCGACATCAAAATCCCCCAAGCAAAACTTTTTTCATCGCGTCATACGGTGCTTTGACCTTGTGCCATGTCTCAAACGCAAGACACGCTTGCCCTAGCAGCATCTCGTATCCGTAAATAATGGTGGCGGAGTTTTTCTTGCTCTGAATAATAAAATCTGTGTTCATTGGCATGTATATGATATCGTACACTATGCTCTGTGAATTTATGGCATTGGTTGAGATCGGGCTTGGCTCGTTTTTCAGGCCGACCGAAGTGGCGTTTACTATGAACCTGTACTTTCCGGCGCTCTGTCCTGCCTCTTCCAGCGTAACTTCGTCCGACTCTGTTCCAAAACTAGCCGCAAATTTTGCCAATTCCTGCCCTCTCTCCCTTGTTCTGTTTGCGATGGTTATTTTGTGAGCGCCTTCCTTTGCAAAGCCGGCTACTATTGCCCTTGCAGCCCCACCTGCGCCGAGGAGCAAGACGTCCTCGTTTTTTATCGCGATGTTTCTCTTTTTGATTGGCTCCAAGAATCCGCCCATGTCTGTGTTGTGCCCAATGAGCTTTCCGTTTTCATTTGTAACTGTGTTTACCGCGCCGACTGTCCTGCATTCCTCGCTTGACTCGTCAATGTACTTCATCATCTCTATTTTGTGCGGTATGGTCACATTAAATCCTGAAATCTTGATCAGCTTGAGCGACTCGATTCCCTCCTTGAGCTCTCCCTTTGGAATTCTGTATGCGATGTATGTGCAGTCCATCCCAAGCGCGTTGAATGCGGCATTGTGAATGTTCGGAGAAAGCGAGTGATCTATTGGATCACCAATCACTGCAAAAGTCTTTGTCATCCTTATTTTTGCAAACGTATGATTGATTTAACTTCATCTACACTGAACTGACCTGGAGCGATTGGTTTTCCAAGTGAGACATACGTGAATGGGCTGCCAAGCGCCATGCATAAAATTCGAGATATTCTTCCGTAATCGCCCATTGAAAAGGCAATCAAATCTGTATCCTGTTTTCTGTACAGCGACAGGACCTTTGCTGCATCGCTAGTTGAGTTTGCCATGGTTACGATCTTTACGTTTTTTGAGAATCTCTTCATCTTCTTCATCTTTGAGCTTAGTGTTGAATAGCTTGGAGTTTTCTTAAAGTCGTGCCAAGACACCAGAACATGGGTTCCTGTTCTTCTTACATATTCCATCAGGGACTTGTTTTTTGATATGGTTGAAAATTCCATGTCAAGCAAATACGGTCTGTACTCTGCGATTAGCTTTAGAATCGATGCTCTGTTTTGCTCAGTTCCTGAAAACTTGCCGCCCTCCGATTTTGGCCTAAGCGTGCATACGCATCGCTTGAGGTAGTTCTGTGTTAGTTCCAATGCGTCTGGAATCTGCTCTGGCCTGAGAAAATCGAACCTTATTTCTGCATAGTCTGACTTTTGCAGTGCCTGTCTTAGGGTGGACTGGATCTTTTTTGGGGTTGTTTCTGCTACGCTAACGCACGTCTTGTATGCCATGTTTTCTATTTTTCAAGAATGTACTCGTCTGATACTTCCATGCCAAAGTGCCTTCCTGTAGCTGACTTTGCGTGAACCATTACCGTGTCGCCCTTTTTTAGGTGGGTGACTGACACTAGGTGTCCCCCGGGCTTTACAAATCTGATGGTCTCTGCGTCCTGAGCTATGATTCCTCCTACCTCGTCGCCAATCTGCGCCTTTATCATCAGCATCGGCCTTCTCTCAATTTTTGAGCGGCCGACAGTTGCGCGCCTCGCCTTTCCCTTTGAGTCTAAAATCAGGACCTCGGATCCCGTCTCTAATTCTGATAGGTATTTTGTGGTGCCGTCCGGCGCGATGGTATAGCAGTGGACAGCCCCTGCGTTTACCCTAAATGGTCGCGGGGACGTAAACGATGATCCTACTGATTCGTTGTGGACCAGAAACAAAAAGTTTGATCTGCTGCCAATTAGCATTCCCTCGCCCCTGTGCAGCATTGACGCCGTGTCAACGCACACTCGCTCGCCGTCGCCGACTTCTTTTATGTCGATTATCTTTGCCTCCTGCAGCTCAAAGCTGCTGCTCCCAAGGTACACCAGTGCCTCCCTTGCCTCGTTGATTGAGCTTGCCTCAAATATCACGCCGTCAACGCCTATCTCTAAAATGGAAAACATTTTTCTCACCTCCTCTGGGCTTCGGGCGGTTGCGTAGATGTCTGTGTGGATTTTGTGCAGTTTTGCGATGATGTTTTCCAGCGGAATTATTTTCCAGTCCTTTACCTCTATTATGACAAAGTCCAGCCCCTTCTTTGCCTCGCCGAGAATTTTCTCAATGTCTGCATTGGATAGGACCTTGAATTTTTTCCCGACTTTCTTTCCCTTTGGCCTGGGCGCGTCCTTTTCAAGAACGACGTATTTTGCGCTCTGTGACGGGTAGATTGATACTAGTTTTGATTTGCCAAGGAGTTTCGGATCCAAGTATACTGTTCTGACTCCCTCGTTTTCGAGTGCGGACAAAAACTTGCCAAGCTGAGACTTGGCAACCTTTGGTAAAATTACCAGTTCCTTACTTTTTTCCAATTTGCTTCTCTGCTTCTTTTGCTGATTCGTTTCTGAAAATGATTCCAGCTAGTGCCTTGACCATCTGGTCTGGCGCCTTGTGAGCAAAGATGTTTCTGCCGTATGTGACTCCTTTTGCCCCCGCCTTCATTGCATCTTCTGTCATTTGCAAAACATCCGCGTCTGTCTTTGCCTTTGGTCCGCCCGCTATTACTACCGGGACTGGAATTGCTTTTACTATTTTTGAAAAGGAATCAATGTCTCCTGTGTAGAGTGTCTTTACAATGTCTGCGCCAAGCTCTGCGCCGATTCTTGCAACATGCCCTACTGTCTCTGGGTCGTGCGGGTTTTTGACGTTCTCGCCTCTTGGGTACATCATTGCAAGCAACGGGACTTGCCACTTGTGGCACTCTTCTGAAATCTTACCTAGCTGTTCTAGCATTTCCGGCTCTTCCTTTCCTCCGACGTTGATGTGGAGCGATACTCCGTCCGCGCCGAGTCTTAGTGCCTCCTCGACACTCCCAGTTAGCATCTTTCTGTTTGGCGATGTGGAAAGGGACGTGCTTGCAGAATAATGAACTAAAATGCCGATTCGTAACGACCTTGGCAGTGATTTTATGATTCCTTTGTTAATTATGATGCTGGTCAATCCGTGGTGCTCGCACTTTTGAATGACCTCGTATGGATTTTGAAGTCCTTCCACCGGACCGCTTGAAATGCCGTGGTCCATCGGAATGCAAAGCATCTTGCCTTTGCGCAAAATCCGGTCCATTCTTATCTGGAATCCGCTGACCATGACGGATCTCCTCAATGTGCCCTAATTAAAAATAACGTACTGTGATCAAACTTGAAATCAAGCATTAGCGTCAAAAAAATCCGTCAGACGTGTAGATTTGACACAGTCAGGATTAAATAATATTGAAAAACCAATAAAATCACATCCATTGAGCCAAATCACTGAGCAAATCCATTCAAGCGATATTGGCGATATTTTGGAAAATTCTTTGCGCAACATTCAACCGTCATTTGATGACACCCTGAGGCTGCTAAAGTCAGAAGACGTGCATCTGATGGGGCTTGTTGCAGGACACATCACACAAAAAAAGTTTGGAAAAAAGGCATCCTTTGTCAATAATATAATTTTGAATTATACCAACGTCTGCATCACTGATTGCAAGTTTTGCGCATTCTACAGACCTCCTGGGGACTCTGAATCTTACACTCTGACACTTGAGCAGATTGAAGCTAGGGTCAAGACATCGTGGGATCTCTTCAAGATTCGCCAAGTCCTGATTCAGGGGGGCCACAATCCTAACCTTGGAATCGAATACTATGAGGACGCGTTTAGAATGATTAGAACAAAGTTCCCAGAGATTGGGGTCCACGGACTGTCTGCATCGGAAATTGACATGATATCAAGAGTGGAGAAGACATCGACAAAAGAAGTTCTCTCCAGACTAAAGGACGCGGGACTGCAATCGATTCCTGGTGCAGGTGCAGAAATCCTAGTTGACAGCGTAAAGGACATCATTAGCCCAAAGAAGATCACCAGTGCCGAATGGCTTAGAATAATGGAGGAAGCTCACTCGCTTGGACTGCCGGCATCTGCAACAATGATGTACGGCCACGTTGAATCATTACGCGATATTGCGGAGCACTTTGAGAGAATCGTAGAACTACAGCAAAAGACCAGCGGGTTCATGGCGTTCATTCCTTGGAGCTTTGAGCCAAACAACACGCTGATGCAAAAGGAAAACCTTGTGCTGTATGGGGTTGGCGGCATGCATCTTTTGAAAATGATTGCGATATCAAGACTGGTCTTTAACGGTTTGATTCCTCACATCCAATCGTCCTGGCTTACAAACGGAGTTGGCATGGCGCAAATCGCGTTGCAGTATGGCGCAGACGATTTTGGCGGAACGCTAATCGGAGAAGAAGTAGTCTCGTGCACTGGTGCGCGCTCAACTGAGCTGACCGGTCAGAAAATTATTGACGCCATCCATCAGATTGGATACCAGGTAGAAGAGCGCGACAATTTCTACAATCCTGTCCAGATGCACTAGAGTCCGTAGCTAGACCACTTGGAATCGACAAGTTTCTTTGTTGCCTCGTCCACTTCGACCTTTTCTTGAATCTCGCGCAGGAACCCCTCCTCCCTTGTCTTTTGCGTGGCATCGATTCCAAGCTTTGAGCCAAGGTTCACAAGTGGAGACGCAGGATCAAGCGTATCTGTCGGCGCATTGTTGATGATTACGGTGTCCCGTGCAGCATCCATGCGAGTAGTTATTGCCCAAATGACATCGTCCATATCGTGGA
Source organism: Candidatus Nitrosotenuis sp. (assembly GCA_004322465.1). Classification (GTDB taxonomy): domain Archaea; phylum Thermoproteota; class Nitrososphaeria; order Nitrososphaerales; family Nitrosopumilaceae; genus Nitrosotenuis. The sequence goes on along the minus strand of SCVO01000112.1, from coordinate 2,344 downwards.
CGTTGATGTCGTCGTCCACTACGACAAAGACCTTGGTCAGCGCAAGCTGCCCTAGGCCCCAAAGCCCCATCATGACTTTTTTTGCCTGTCCTGGATAGCGCTTTTTGATTGAAATGATTGCCATTCCCTGGAACCATCCTGCGGCTGGCATTGCAAAGTCGACCACCTCTGGCTGAAACATTCGTATCAGCGGGAGAAATGACTGCTCTATTACTTTTCCAATGTATGCGTCCTCAAGTATCGGCTTGCCGACAATCGTTGTAAGATAAACTGGTTTTTGCCTTCTCATTATTCCAGTCAAAGTAAATGTTGGATATGGCTCCCTCGGGGTGTAGTATCCCGTGTGATCCCCAAACGGTCCCTCCTCTCTTATGTCGCTTGGGTCTACGTATCCTTCTAGAATAATTTCTGCATTTGCGGGAACCTCAAGATCAATTGTCTTGCATTTTACAGTCTTGATTCCCTTCTGGCGTGTGATTCCCGCAAACAGGTACTTGTCCAGTCCCTCAGGCACTGGCGCTATTGCCGAAAAAACAGTTGCGGGATCCCCGCCAATTATTATTGCGACCTCGATTTTTTCCCCCTTCTCCTTTGATATGTCGTGATGGTGCGCGCCGCGCTTGTGTTTTTGCCAGTGCATCAGCGCATGGGTCTCGTCGACTATTTGCATCCTGTACACTCCCAGGTTTCGAATTCCGGTATCTGGATGCTTTGTTGCAACAAGGCCCAATGTTATGAAACGGCCGGCGTCCTTGTGCCACGTCTTTAGAATCGGAATCTTGCTAAACGACGGGGACTCGTCGATGACCTCAGTTACCGGTCCGCTTTTTTCCAGCTTTGGGAAAATTTCTCCCATCTTTGATAGCTCGGGAAGTTTTTTTAGCTTGTTCAGCATCCCTGACGGGATTTCCATTTTCGTCATGTCTACGATTCGCTGCCCAATTTCCGTAAAGTCTGACATTCCGAGTCCTATCTGCAGCCTCTTCATGGACCCAAACGCGTTTGCCAGAACCGGCATGTCGTAGTTTTTTACATTTTCAAATAATATTGCGGGGCCGTTTGCGTACATTGTCCGCCTTAGAATTTCCGCAATTTCCAAATCGACATCGACCTGCGTTTTTATCCGTTTTAGTTCTCCTGCGTCTTCCAACGCTTTGATGAACTCCGACGTGTCCTCTATCGTCACACCTGCTGGTCTGTCCAAATATTGTATAAAGCTTGACTAGGTGCCGTGTTTTTCGAGATTTGCCTAACAAAGGCATTTTAATTGTGTTGCCCAAACCCTGATGGTTGAGCACGGAAAAGTGTGTGGTTTGCAAAGGCGCCGGAACAATTGAACTTCTTGGGGCACAATGCCCTTTTTGCAATGGCACGGGAGAATACACAAAAACCGGAGAGAGCTATCTGAAATCCCACATCTGTCAGTGCATCTTTTTGGACCGAAAAACATGCCCGCTCTGCGGAAAGAAATGTCACCATGACACTCCGAACAAGCCGAAAATTCTGATTGGACCAGTTTAAACTGATTTTATGTCATTGAATCGGCGGAAGCTCTGGCTTTCTTCCATGTCCGCCTGAGCCGAACTTGCAGTAAAAGCAAAGATCCGACTGCATGTGCGTCAGCTTTTCAAGCTGGATTGCGCCAATCTTTAGTGCGATTTTTGTCAAAATCTTGTACTTTAGTGGCATCGATGGGATGACCTCTTCCATGTAGACCTTGTAGTGCTCTGGACAAAACTTGAGCGTAACCCTTGCAGATTCCTTGCTTGACTGGTTCACAGTTTTTGCAAAATTGATTTGCTCTCTGATGTATTCGTGTTTTGGGCACGGACAGTCCTTGCCACCAGGATGCTTGTATGCAGGTGTGTTCTTCCAGTCAAAGTCTGGAAACTCTCGTTCAAAGTCGTCCAACGGCTAGTATAGTTGAATGCGTCTATTAAATTTGATCTAGTATCAAGGCGGACAATTACCCAAATGTAAATAAACCCCGGTTCTTGTGTTATTTCAAATGTCTAGTGCTAAATCCACTAAAAAGGATCTAGAAACCAAGATTGCCGAATTGGAAGAAAAGCTTACCAAATTAGCAAGTCAACTTGAAGCTAAACCAACTACACAAGCACCACCACCGGCTCCAAAACCGGCACCAGCACAAACTACACAAGCACCACCACCAAAGCCTGCACCAGCACCAGCCTCAACAAAAGGCTCATTGCCAGCAGGATTCAAACCGACACCACCACCAGCACCAAAGCAAGAGGCTCCAAAGCCAGCACCAAAACCAGAAGCTCAAGCAGCTACTGAATTGGCAGTCTGGGAACAATGGAAGCTTGCACCAATGACAGAC
>SCVO01000111.1 GCA_004322465.1 Candidatus Nitrosotenuis sp. | reverse complement strand
ATCTCTACTTCGGCTTCTTCAGGATCTGACAAGTGAAAAAAATTCCCTAATACGGTTATATATTCATACGCCAAACCGACTGAGATGAGTGCTGGCTCTGTATCGAGTTTTCAGCTAATAGTCGAAATTAAGGGCAAATCCAAGCTGACCTGCGAGCTAAAACGCCACCTATCACCAAAAACTGTCAGCTCAATACTGCGATCTCTGCCTCTTGATGGCAATGTTCATTTTCTTGGGCAAAACATCGTCTATTTTGAAACTTCGGTAAACTCCGGGGTGGAAAGACAGAGAAAAGAATTCAAAAAAGGCGATATTGCGTTTTCTCCAGCAGGTGGGAGTGTTTGTTTTTTCTTATCTGATGTCGTACTGACCAAATCCATGACTCCTATTGGGAAAATCACCTCTGGATTTGATGTGTTAAATGATGTAAAACCTGGCGACGTAATGGCTGTATCTCAGGCAGTCAGCTGATAAATCCAGTGACCGCTAAAGCCGCCTACTCTTTTGGTTGCCCCTTTTTTTGTTAGGTTGGAAAGGCATGCGTTTGCAGTAGAAATTTTGACACCTGTTTGTTTTGCAAGCTCTTGCACTGTAATGTAGTTGTTCGACTTGATTAGTTTAAGCGCTTGATCCTCGTTCACTATTACTGTGATTTCGGCTTTCTTTTCGGTCTTTTCTTGCTTTTTGTCCTTTTTGCCTTTGGACTCTTTCTTTTCGTCAGTTTGGGTCTTGTCCATCTGTGCTGGAGATTTCTTTTTTGATCCACCCATGCTTAACTCCAAAATTATTCCATTTATAAACGAATGACGTGTAACCGTTCTTCAGTCTTGCAAGCAACAAAACTGTTTGCGCTTATTTTACAAACGCTACTTAGTATACGACATTTGGGAAATATCCATAATTGGCCAGACGATATTTGGATCGTAAAACAAAAGAGCGTTTTAAACGGCTAGCTCGTTCAGGAGAATTTGATAAGCACATTACTGAGAAGGGGCCAAAAATCCAAGAATTTGAGGACGTGCTGTCGTCAAAAAGAGTGATATTTCTACAGGATGTGTATGATGAAGAAAAGTCTGCCAGTGACATTGTTACTGAGCAAATGGGCGAGCTGTGCCGCACTGCGGAGGAAACAAGTGAGTACATAAAACTTGTAAACGACCACCTGGACCATCAAAAATTACGAGTAGACGATCTGAAGGAAATGCAAAAAACTTTTGAAACTCAAATGACTTTTCTGACATCCAACACGGACAAGTCTGAAAAAAAGAAAGCAACTAAAGAATAAGCAAAATCGAGTTGAGTCTTGCAACCCGCTGACTAAACTCTCCCATACTTGCTAAGAACTATGCTCATTCGCGCATGATCAAATGGCTTTAAAACATAGTCCAGTGCGCCAAGCTTCATCGCATCCTGAACTATGTGGCTTTTTCCGCTAGATGAAATCATGACTACTTTGGCCTCGGGATCTATTTTTTTTATGGCGCGCAGTGCTTGTATTCCATCGGCCTTTGGCATCAGCACATCCATCGTCACAAGATGTGGCCTGTATTCCTTGTATTTCATTACTGCCTCGACACCGTCAGCGGCTTCAATGATCTTAGTGGTGAGTCTTGTGGATTCGATTATTTTGATTAATGCCTTTCTCATAAATGACGAGTCATCCACTATCATGATGATGGGCTCGTAGTCTTCGTCACTCATACTATGAATTTTCATTAATAAGCGGAATTATGCACTAGTGTGTTTAAAACAAACAAAAGGTCGTGACTGGCTTTTTGATTGCCAAATTCAAGACTGCGGTGCAGATTACTCTGCTTTTGCCAATGCCAGCAATATGTTCCTCTTGCTAATTATTCCAAGCAACGTATTGTCGTCGCTTATTCCGAGGCTATCGATTTTCTTTTCTAGAATCATCCTTGCCGCATCTGACATGTCAATGGATGGGCTTATCGTCATTATTCCCTGAGACATTATTTCCCCGGCAAGCTGAGATCCGACAAACCCTGTCTCTGACCACAGCCCGTCCTTTTCCAAATAATTTGCAATGCTTGATTGCACTATGCTCATCCTGTTTGTGGCTATTGTCAGATTGAATAGGTCGCCTGTGGTGATTATTCCTGCTGGCTGTTTTTCATAGTCTGTTATTACAACACGCGACACGTCGCAAGTTATCATTTTTTTAATCAGTTCGTACGCTTTGTCGTCTATTCCTGCGGAAAAATAACTGATTGTCATGTAATCTGATACCTTGCTTGTGTCATGCTGTCTTGTTATGTAGTATTTTATGAGATCCGACTTTGTTATTATGCCCTCGAGGCTTTCTTTGTTGCCTATTCCGAGAGTGCTTATCTTATTGAGCAGCATCAGCTGAGCAGCCTGCTGACACGTGAGTCTCTTGTCTACAAAGCAAATGTTGTTCATCAGTTCTGACGCAAGAATTTGGTTTAGGTTCCTTCCGCTTTTGTCATTATACAAGAATCTTATGATGTCCTTGTCCGTGATTACGCCAACAGGTTTTGCTTTATCATAAATGAAAACCTTGCTTATCTTGTTCATCGTGAGACTTGCTATGATGTCCTGCATACTGTTGTCTTTTTGCAGCATTATGATGTCGGTATTAACTATGTCCGATATCTCGTCGTCACACCTTACTTGCGCTGGCTTGAGATCCGTTTTCAATAAATTTTTAATAAAATTCGTAATTTTATCCAATAGTTAGTTTACTATGAACAAACATGTGCATGCGGAGGCGACTATACCCAATCCAAAAACAAACGGTGACGGCCACGCATGTCTGCGGATAATCTCACCATGACATAATCATAAATATCATTAATTGGGCATATCGGTATGGGAATTGTTTCAAAAGGGGCAAAATGCAACGTTGATGGTTGTGACAACGACGGAGTACGCTCGATTAGCACCTCAAAAGTAGAAACCGCCGGATTGCGAGTAAAGTCGTCTGGCAAGCACAGTGCTCTCTGTAAGGAGCATTATAAAGAATGGAAAAAGGAAACCAAGGAAGACCGCGATATCGAGCGAGCTCGGTTTAGCAGGTTTTAGGGTTTTTTCCTTTGACTTGTTTTTCTAATTTTGTAAGATAGTCTTTTTGCAACGCATAAAATTTATCGATGTTGCCGTGGTATCGTCTTCTTGGTTTTGCTTAGGCCACTGCGTCGGATTTCTTGCTTGCCCTGTCTCTTTTACAGAAGCTGCAATACTCCTCTGATGAATTGCGATTAATTGGAGTCAGACAATCGTGGCAGTATTTCACGTTTAGTATATGTCAAACCAAGTATATTAAGAAATTATGAATTGACGAAACGCCAAATTGTGTAAAAAGAGCGTTCAGAATCTAGTCCTTTGATTCTTTATGATTATTTCTTGTCAGATTCTTTGAATGTGTTTGCGTCGGATTTCTTGCCACAAGAACAAGATTTCAGTTTTGCAATTATTTCTTTAAACATGTCTGATCATGTTTTTCCTGGTCATATAAGTCAGGATTGGAAGTGCGATCTACCAGAGACTTCCTTCGCCGCTACTTGGATCCATTTTTTTTGCAGGCAGGTGCCCATGTGCTTTTTTGATGTGCCTTTTTAGACGTTCAGCGTCATGCAGTTCTAGTCCGCATGTTTTGCATTTTGTTTCATCAGCATCTGTCTTTTTTTTGAATAAGCCCATCTCTTATTGATTAAAAACCTGACATTATAATATTTTTTGGGAATATCTGCCCGAGTTCAAAACAATCTGATTATTTTGCAATCTGACGTCTGTAACTCAAACCAACGTTTATCTGATTATGTTCAAGCTATATGTCATGCGCACAATAATGGTTTTGATGGTTTTTCTAACGTTGGCTACGTCTTTTCTTGCCCCTGCATTTTCGCAGGCTTCTGGGTCTCGAACCACATACGTGTACGACAGGGCCAACATACTGAGTCAAGAATACAAATTATCAATAGACAATTACCTGAGGAAAATCGACGATTCGACGTCTGCAGAAATAATCATCTACACGATTCCGAGTTTTACAGGACATGGAATAAAGAAGGACGGTCAGGAGCTAAATGACCGAGATACGCTTGCAAATTATTTGTTCAACGAGGTCCCACTTGACGGCATAACTGGAATTGGCAAAAAAGGGAAAGACAACGGAGTCCTGGTTTTATTTTCGCTGGAGCGCGATGGGGCAAACGGCTCCATGAGAATCGAAGTTGGCAGGGGGCTGGAAGGAAGCATTACCGATGGAACTGCTGGCGCGATTTTGGACTCGTATCTTGTTCCTGCAAGGGATTCCTATGAAAAAACAGGAAACACCAAAGTCTTTGATCAGGCGTTCTTAGATACAGTAATTGCCCTGGGGGACAAAATTGGCTATGTAAATAATGACCAATCATACCAACCGTCAAGACAACCGCAAAGCGATGATCTTGACTATTCGCAAATTGCGATGATTCTGTTGTTCCTGGCAGTTCCGCTGGCATTTTCAATTTTGAACCGACGTCGCAGGCGATTCGGTGGTGGATTTTTTGTAGGCGGGTATGGCGGCGGTTTCGGCAGGGGCGGAGGTGGTTTTGGAGGCGGTGGCGGTGGCTCTGGTGGCGGAGGGGCCGGACGATAGTCAATACGGTTAATATTTGACTAAACAAAACCAATGGTGTTAATGGTAAGCAAAGTCGTTATCGGTGTAATTGCCGCAATTGCCATAATTGTAATAATTATCGTTGCGCTATACGGAATGTATTTTTCAGGATTTAATGCGGTGCAAAGCAAGGATGAGAACGTAAAACGATTGGCAGCAGATGTTGATGCGCAACTACAACGTAGATACGACCTAATTCCAAACCTTGTGGACTCTGTCAAGGGATACATGCAGTTTGAAAAACAAACCCTGGAAGAAATAACAAAACTGCGTTCCCAATGGCAAACCTCGACTAGCACCGAAAACCGAGTTGCGTTAAGCAACCAAATTGAGCAGGCGCTAAGCAAGATTATTCTCACATACGAGGCGTATCCCGACTTGAAATCTGATCAGACGGTTACTAGGTTGATGGATGAAATCGCAGGAACCGAAAATCGAATCGCAGTTGCAAGGACTTACTATAACGACGGAGTTCGAGACTTTAACACCAATATCCGAACTTTCCCAAACAACGTGTTCAATGAGGGCGGTTTTCTTGGAATGAGCCCATGGGGGGTAAAGCCATATCCTGCATATGAGGCAACCCAGCAGGCGCAAACAACAGTTCCAAAAGTAAATTTGACCTCTAACGGGTAATTTTTTGCTCAACATGCCGATTGAAGAATAACTAACTGGTGATTTCAAGAGCACACTGTATTGAGCAGACCCTCTTGTTGAACACATTTTCATACTCTCTGCCGCAGTGTATGCATGTTCGAAAACTCATGGAACCATTACGTAGTTATCGCTTATAAAATTAATTTATCCGTATTTTAGACATGTCCGTACTGTAAGTAATGAATGGTTGACCATCGGATAAAACCATCAAGCTACTTTGTAATTCCAGTAAATTGAATACTAGTTGACCGAAAGCCTGTTTTGGGGTTTGGTAGTTACCAGACTTCCGGCCAACCTCCAACTTTGATAATTGGGCGTGATTCGCAGTAAAACCAATGGTTTGAAGTACATTAGCATTGCTTAACAATGGTAATGATTTTGAATCAAGTTTGGCACTTGTACCAGTTTGTCAATCAAGAAATAAAATCAGAATTTGCAAAATAACACGACCTGTCAACTCAGCCTCATCTGCGGGCGGTATCTAGAACGAATCCTCCGACAATCTAATATAGCATGATCCGGCGCAGAGCTTAATGCTGTATGTGTTGTGTGCAGTCTTTGCACTGATAATGTTATCAGGAGTTGCGCCGTCTGCGTTTTCTGATTCTTACATTACCGCAATCGAAGAAAAACAAATCAAAATGACCATCCCTTCAGGCAACACTCTTCCGTGGGCATCTGTTGAGGGAACGACACAAAACATGGTCGATGGGAATCCAGTCATAATTCAAATATACAAAGACGAAAAACCAGTACGCTTTGCACAAGTTAACGTAAACGACGACGGCACGTACCAGTACAAGTTTCGGGTTAGGGATGTCACCGATGACAAGGTGACCAACATCTTTGAAGGGGACTACGTCGTCAAGATCTTCAAGACAATAAACTTGGATTCCAACTATCTAAATGAAATAATGAAGCAAAAGTCGCTTGGCAACGAAGATCTAAAAACTGCCGTGATGACTAGCGCCGTTTAAATGGCAAGGTATCAACAAACACTTAACAGTCAATGCCGACTATCATATGGGTTTGAAAATATTTGACAATCTCAGTCCGAGCAGAATCAATCGCCAGCCTGACAAGACGTATAATCTTCTGACTGGTGAATTTGTTGAACAAGGGTTTGTCATAAAACTAATTGAGTTGCGCCAGTTTGTGGAAAAAATGGATGATTCCTTGGGGCCGTATTCGCTTATCACTTCGCTAGTTGAAACCGACAAGGGCCAGGTGGAGATGATCTATGATGAGGGCTTTAGGGGAGAAAACGCGCTAGACAGAGCGGCAACTTTCGTCCTGAACAATCTCGGGCTGTCAGGAATAATCACACGTTCCATCATATCCCTGAACCAAGAACTGGAAAAATAGCCAAATGAGATGCGGCGTTCACGCATACACTCAAAAATTATTCTGTTTGTAAAAGACAGACAAATCTTCATAGTTATAACATTGAAAGTTTTGTAATTGTCGGGAATTAATCCGTATTTTTTCATAAAAGAGGTTCCAAACGAAGAGATTGTTAGGCTTTTGGCCCAAAAAATAAAGGAACTAAAGTCTGAGAAAGACACTACCGCTGCCTTAAACTTGCAACTGATCAACACCGTGAATGAGCTAAAGAACACCCATGCTGAGTTGCTTCGTAACCGCGAGGTGCTGGAAGAACAAGTCAAACAAAAAACTGAGGAGCTGTTAAACCTTGAGCGAGTCTCAATGTTAGGTAATTTTACTGCTAGGGCTGCACATGATCTGAAAAATCCGCTATCTGTCATCAAGAACACGTCGCAAATTTTGCGCATAACTTTGGACAAATATCTGGACGAAAAGTCCAATGGACAATGGTCACGACTTGATCGTGCTGTCGCAAGAATGTCTCACCAAATTGATGACGTGCTCGGTTTTGTAAAACCGCCCAAGTTGGAAAGAAAAAAGCACATAGTTGCCAATATTTTATCCGATGTGTTGGAAAGAATGGAAATTCCAAACAACATCAACATTCATCCGCCGCTTGTTGGCTCGTCAATTTACTGTGATGCTGAAAAAATTGAAATAGTTTTTGTAAATTTGTTAACCAATGCAATTCAGGCAATAGGTGAAAACGAGGGCTCAATTGACATCTCGATATCTGAAAACTCTGATCCAAAATACTTGGAAATACATGTTCAAGATTCTGGCTGCGGTATTCCACAGAATCTATCTGAAAAATTATTCGAGCCGTTTTTCACAACAAAGCAGACTGGAACTGGACTCGGGCTGGTCAGCTGCAAGAGCATAGTCGAAGAACATGGGGGTCACATCGGCATAACGAGTACTTTTGGCAAAGGGACTACCATAAAGCTCAGACTTCCAAAAGAATCGGAGTTTGCAACTCTTCAAACGGACAGCCAAGAAAGAGCACTGGAACATCGAGAATTCTGCAGGCCGCTTAAGCCACAACTGTGATGTCTCATAACCAATCAAAAGCTTGAGGAATGGGTCGTCCCAAGCCTTTGAGCAGAAGTGGTAGTGAAATCCTTGTGTAAAGATTCCCGTTCTGCACTAGCATATGGTCTTCAAAATACTTGAATTTTACTCACAAGTTCTCTGTCAAATCTACAATGGGTGACATGTAAAATCCGTCTTTTTTGGAAGACTGCTTGTTTGGGGCGATCACTGATTAATTTGGTGCAGAAACCACACATTGCTTGTTATTGACTAGATTAACGGATTTTCTCAAAACATTTAATTCAATAACGACATTTGTTTGAATTTGTGCGCATATTACAATTACACTGCGATAGCATAGAATACACACCGACAAAAAAGGAAATCAAATCCGCAGAAGACATTACTCCTGAAACAAAGCATCTTGATGAAATCGTAGTCGCCTTTGTTGCAATGGAGCACGGAGATGATTCAGAGACTGCAAAAAAGGCAATTGGCGAAATAAAGGCATCAATGGAAAAAGTTGGGTGCAAAAAATTACTTCTATACCCATATGCGCACCTGAGCTCAAACCTTGCGTCCCCTGGCATTGCGCTTGGTCTGCTAAAGGAAATGGAATCGCTTGCAGAAGGTTACGAAGTATCGCATGCACCGTTTGGTTGGACCAAGTCATATAGTGTAAAAGTAAAGGGTCATCCTCTTGCAGAAAGCTCAAAAACAATAGTCAACGAATCCGCAGAAGCACATTCACATGAGGGTCATAGCCACGATGAGGGCAATACGTCCGACGCGCTAAAGTCAGAATCAAAAATTAAATCGTTTTGGTACATCATGACACCTGAGGGGGAAATGCACGAGGTTGGCAAGTTTAATTTTGCAAAACATGAAAAACTAGAGATTTTATCGAAATACGAATCTGCAAAGAAACGAGCAGTGGACGAGCCGCCGCCACATGTAAAGCTGATGAAGAAAATGGCAATCGCAGATTATGAACCGGCATCCGACTCTGGAAACATGAGATTTTATCCAAACGGCAGGCTGATCAAGTCGCTTCTTGAGCGATTTGTAAACGACCAGGTAAAAGAGTACGGGGGCCTTGAGGTTGAAACCCCAATCATGTATGATTCGCATCACCCAAGCATGGAGAGTTATTTTAATCGATTCCCAGCGCGACAGTACAATATCAATACTGAGGGTAAGCAACTGTTTCTTAGATTTGCAGCGTGCTTTGGCCAGTTTCTCATGGCAAACGACTTTCAGATATCTTATCGCAACATGCCACTGAAACTATACGAGCTTACTCGGTACAGCTTCAGGAGAGAACAGTCAGGAGAACTGGTCGGCCTGCGACGATTAAGGGCATTCACAATGCCTGACTGTCATGCGTTTTGTACCGACATTCCTCAGGCGGTGGAAGAGATGACAAAACGATTCGAGTTATCCAGAAATGTTCTCAATCAGGTTGGCATCAACGACTCTGACTATGAGATGGCAATTCGGTTTACCGAGGAATTTTACAACGAACACAAGTCTGTGATTCAGGGTCTGGTCAAAAAGCTTGGCAAGCCAGTACTTGTAGAGATGTGGAAGGAGAGATTCTTTTATTTTGTGTTAAAATGGGAATTCAACTACGTTGACAGCCTCGGAAAGGCGTCTGCGCTTTCGACTGACCAAATAGATGTGGAAAACGGCATGCGGTATGGAATAAAATATTTTGATGAGAGCAACACCCCTCACCACCCAATAATCCTGCACAATTCTCCAAGCGGCGCAATAGAACGAGTAATTTACGTGCTACTTGAGAAGGCTGCGCTGGATCAAAAGGAAGGGCGCAAAGCAAGTCTTCCGCTGTGGCTTGCACCAACACAAGTTAGAATCATACCGCTAAAGGAAGAATTCCTATCCCACTGTAATGCCCTTGCAGACAGGCTAACCAAGCAGGACCTTCGAGTAGACATTGACGATCGAAACGAGAGCATCGGCAAAAGAATACGAGAATCCGAAACAGAGTGGATACGATACAGCCTGGTAATAGGTGAAAAGGAGGTAAACAAGCCAAACCTCTCAGTCAGAGACAGGCTCACAGGTAATGTGTCCGAGATACCATTTGATGATTTTGTTGCAGACCTCAAGGAGCAGACAAAGGAAAAGCCCTTCACAAAACTAAACCTGTCAAGATACTTGACAAAACGACCGCAGATAATGGTCTAGTCTATGTTTGTTTGAAACAGACAAGTCAAAGCAGAATAACGAATTGTGCATAAAGCATCTGAAATGATGATCTTAGTTGCAGAGGACAGCCCGGCATATGCGTTATTGTATCAGAAAATATTTGAGTCTCGTGGGCACACCGTGGTATTGACAAATGACGGCCTAGAATGCCTTACTGCGTACACAAACGAGGCAAAAGCAAGAAAAAACAAGAACGCCGACCCATTTGACGCAGTAATACTTGATTATGAAATGCCGAAAAAAAATGGCTTTGAAACTGCGAAAGAAATTCTTAGCGTTGTGCCAGGTCAGAAGATTTTATTCATTACCGCGTTCGGTGATGAAATTCTAACAAAGATGGACCTCAAGGGAGACAATATTGGGTTGATCCAAAAGCCGTTTAATTCGCTAGATCTGATAAACAAAGTTGAGGGGGCTTTACAGCTAAACGAGGGCGTAAAATGCCACTCCAACGCAAAATTGTCGCAAGACTACAATTCCTATTAATTTATTTTCTAGTGTTTTTGAGTACTCGTGAGAAGAATTGAGTTATCGTGATCTGTATCTTAGCAAATCCCCCCTGATAATTAGCCCAAGTGAGGATGAGGATCCTGTGGCAATCGTATACGGGATACCCTTTGACTCCACCCACTCATACAAGCCCGGAACTAGGTTTGGACCAGATGCAATACGGGACGCATTTAACAATATTGAGATTTTTCATCCACGGTTTCAAATTGATCTGGCATCTGTGAACATCCAAGATCTTGGAAACATACACCATACGGTAAACGTTGAGGAGATGACCGATATGGTACACAAACTAACTGGCGAACTAATCAAAAAAGACAAGCTTCTGGTAATTCTTGGAGGAGAACATTCCCTGACATACGGAACATACACTGCGTTTCCAAAAGACACGGGCTACATGGTATTTGATGCCCATTTTGATCTTAGGTCAGAGTATGCGGGAGTGAAACTGAGCCATGCTGCGTATCTGAGACGAGTGGTGGAAAAAAATGGCGCAGAAAACATCATTCATGTTGGCGCCCGCTCGTATGTAGGAGAAGAACTCGCATTTCTCAAAGAAAATAAAATCAAAACAATCACAGAAAAAGACATTCGGGACGGAAAAGGCCCAAAACTAGTGAGCGACTTTCTATCTACTTTCAAAAAAACATACGTGAGCGTAGACCTTGACGTGCTTGACCCAGCATTTGCCCCCGGAGTCGGAAATCCCGAGGCAGTCGGAATCACATCGAGGGAATTGTTTGATATGATATACGCCATGGAGGGGCACAAAATAGCATGCCTGGATGTGGTGGAATTGAACCCGACATATGATACTGGAGCAACTGCGTCCATTGCAGCAAAACTAATGTCTACAATGATTGCCATGAGCATTAAATAGAATCAGCGTCAGAGAACACCTAAATGCTAAACAATTTCCGAGACTCGTTAAAGCCGCACCTTGAAAAACTTGGCAAATGCTTTGCCTCAACTGGGCTGTCTCCGAACTTCTGGACTTCGGTTGGGCTTGGATTTGCGTTTTTGGCATCAATTGCTTATGCGATGCACCTACAGCATCCTCACTATGCCGCAATCGCGGGCGGGGTTTTTTTACTGATATCTGGATTCTTTGATGTTGTGGACGGCCAAGTTGCCAGATTCACCAACAAGACCTCAAAGAAGGGCGGCTTCATCGACTCTGTATTTGATAAGATAGCGGAAGTGGCAATCTTTTTGGGAATCCTAATTGGAAATTTTACCGAGCCTTACTTGGTCTTTTTGGCAATCACTCTGTCACTCCTTGTGAGTTATTCTAGGTCGCGAGCGGAATCCCTTGGAATAAAACTTCAGGGAATTGGAATCGGCGAGCGGGCAGAACGACTGCTAGTTATCGCATTGATTGGAATGATTGGCTTTATGCCATATGCCGTAATTATCGTAATAATTATTGCAGCGATAACATTCATTCAGAGAATTATAGTTACTTCAAAAAACATTCAGGACTAACGCAGTCTTCCGGTTTGTCTTCTTGACGACGCTGATCTGATTTTCAATATGCCAAAGTGAATCGCGCATGATATGCAGTACCATTTTAGAACTGATGGCGATGCAATGTATGCCCCCTGGGCTCTTAGCTCTTTTGCTAGAGAATGCTCCACTAGGCTCAGTCTTGATGTGACCTTCTTTGCCTTGTCCTTTGGCACAGTTGCGCCGCAGTTGGTGCACTGGATTCGGTCTGAAGAGCCTTTTCCGCCCTTTCGTCTTCCCCTACTTGCACGCTTTAGTGGCATGAACAGCCTGCAAATTGCCTCTTTATAATCTTGATGTGTTTTTGTTGTGTCTCAATCCTGCAAAGTGATAATTTTGTCAGATTAACCTGTTTTCTGTTTTACAAAATATACGCTGAAATTGTTATCGGCATCAATGTTGTAATCGGCAATTTTATCAAATTCGTATCCTCCTATTCCCTTTATCTTGTTGTAGAGCGATTCATCCACAACAAGTGTATTTGGAGTTGCAAGAGTGTTTATTTTTGCGCACTTGTTAACTGTCGTGCCAAATATGTCATCAATTGTTGAGGTGGCCACTATTGCTACTCTTACTGGGCCAAAGGCTGCGCTTATCCTATAGCTTACCTCAGGCAGTTTTTCAACTGTCAGCCTTTCATTGATTTTGGATCTTGACTCCAGCATGTCTACAGAACACCTTAGCATGTTTTCAAACGGTCCCATATCATCAGTGTCTGTTTTTGGAAAGTAATACAGCAATGCGTCTCCGATGTTTTTTACCACGATTCCCCCATACTTGGTAACTATTGTTGCCATGGAATTGAGGAATATTGAATAAAACTTGCTTGTTTCAAGGTCGGATAGTTTGGCAGTAATTTTTGTCGACCCGACAATATCCACAAAGCACACACAATAGTTGGAACTATACTCTGAGAACTGTAGAAGTATGTCCTTTTGTTGCTTGATTATATCTTCACGCTCTCTGATTTTGATTAACGAATCCTGGATTTTTTCCGCCATCATGTCAAAGGAATGCGAGAGATCCCCAATTTCGTCCCTTGTGGCTATGTTTGTTCTGACATCAAAGTTACCGTCCGCAATTTTATTTGCTGCATTTCGAAGCTTAATTATTGGCCTTGAAATCAATTTTGACAAAAAGAACGCTGCAGTACCCACAATGATTGTCATGATTACTCCAAGCATGATTACTTTTTCCTGCAGGTTTTTGACTGGCTGAAAAACCTCGTTATCGTCGATTTCTACAAGCAGTACTAGGCCCAAATCATCCATGCAGCTTGAGCTTCCAAGGATGAACACCTGTCTATAGTCGGTATACTGGCCATGAAAGTTTTTCTTGTTGTCAAAGCATTCGCTTACCGCATCAGTGTTCACTACCTGATGGAATGGCGCGTTTTCTGTAAACCTTGATTCTGTAACCATCATTTTGTTTTTGTTTACCAAGTACGCCTCACCGGTGTTTCCAAGCCCAAATCGGTTTAGCAAAATTTGATCAATTGACTGTGTGTTTGCAGTCACTATGGCAACTCCAATCGTTTCTTTGTCTTTTGGGTTGGCAAAAATTGGGGTCACAGTAACGAGCTTGCGTTTGTTGTCTTTGCCAAGTATTATTTCTGCAAACGGCTCCTTTACACCTCTTACAAACTTTTGATCAGCTAGAAAACTGTTTTTGTTCTTTGTGTTGATCAGAGAAAATAACTCCCTCCCGCTTTTCCCAATTATTTCCACATTCTCGAGCTCATTTGAGCCGCCAATGGTGGTTTCAAATGCCTGAATCTGAATGAGGAAGTCTATTCTTTTTTCAGCTATTCTCTCTGTTAGCACGTACTCGTTATCCACTACGTTGAGATCCCCGATGAGATTTCGTATCATCGGATCTGTACCAATCACCTGAATTTGCTGCAATTTTGAATTAAACAGACTCCTGATGGAGTCGCCCCGGATTGTTGACTCGCTAAGCAACTGATCCATTATCCTTTCCTCAAGTATGATGTTTGAGTAGTGAAATGACAGCGCAATCGTAATCCCAATTCCTATGACGGCCACAAATATTGCCAAAGTGACGAGCTTTTTATCCAACGTGAGCGGAATCGCTAGCCTCATGGCTTTTTTCATTAGTGTTAGAATATCTCCTTTTCCTAAATTTTCAATTTGGATTTATGCTAGTGTGTATTACGTATTATATGCGAGGACTATGCCATGTGTGTCTTGTCTCAAACGTTGAGCTTGTGGTTGACCGTGGCCACATTCTCTGCAAATCGTGTTTAAAAAAGCAAAAAACTAAATCCGAATGATAAAAACAACATAAAATGAAGCTTGGAATATTCTCACACTGTACAATAGATCAAATAAAAATTGGTGCCAACTCATATGAGCGGCCAGGGGGGCCAGCATGTTACTGCGGTCTTGCAGCAAGAAGGCTTGGCTTTGACGTGGACCTGTTTACAAAATTTGGCTCGGATTTCACATTTACAAACGAATTGCAGAAAAATAAAATAAAATTTGACAATGCGCTCTCAAACACGCCCACAACGAAATTCATTTTGGAAATAAACGACTCGGAAAGAAATCTGTGGCTGGAAAACACCTGCGAAGAAATCCCATATGCAGACTCTGATGCCGACGGCATACTGGTAAGCCCCGTGTTTGATGAGATCTCAAAAGAAACTTTGGACAAAATAAAGAAAAGTTCTGACATGACCTTTTTGGATCCACAGGGGTTTTTGAGAAGAAAGGATTCTCAAAAAAAAATATTTCTTGATAGGACCGAACTTGATTTATCGAACATTACGGCGATAAAGTCTGATCCAAGCGAGGTTCAGAATCTGACTGGACTAACAGAAATGGAGGGAGTGCTGAATTTACAAAAGCGTGGAGTGAAACACGTATTGTATACTAACAAGCGCGATGTTTCGCTTTTATCAAAAAATAGACTGTACTCTATCAAATTACCAAATATGGACATCAATGACACGTCTGGAGTTGGCGACATATTCACTGCGGCGTTTTGCTGTACTTTGCTAAAGGAAAAAGACATTCTTTGGGCATTTAGCTTTGCGGGGGGCGCTGCACAGGCAGCATTGGAATCAAAACAAGTCGGTCTTGACAAGGTTCCATCAAAAGGACAGGTTCAAACAAACGCCTCGTATTATTATAACATGATGAAGTTTACCGATGTCTAGGCTTTTATTATAATTGGTAGTTGTCTCTATGTGCATATTGGAATTTCCGGTTCCACCCCGTCTGACATGGCAGTAAAAACCATCAAGGCACTGCTTGATGACCACGGAATAGATTCAACATACGTTGGCACCAAATCCAGAAAGGATGTGGACTGCATAATCGTCACAGGGGGTGACAAGGGCGTCAGAAACTACTTTCACAAAACACAAGATCCTCAAATTCCAATTCTAGGTGTAAGTGAATCCGAAACGAGTGGCTTTTTGGCGCAAATTGATCTAAAAGAATTTTCATCTTACGTTGGCCGTATCAAAAAACAAGATTACGATACCAGCGAATTTACAAGACTTGGAGTCAAAATCGACGGAAAACCAGTATCCTCAGTACTAAATGACGTGGCGGTATTTCCATCAAAAAGTGCAATGCTAATGGAACACATACTCCGGGTTGATCATGAGGAGGTCTGGCACGACAGCAGTGACGGAATCATAATATCGACTCCGATTGGATCATCTGCGTATTCCATGTCTGCTGGAGGGCCGATGATATTTCAGGACTCGTCAGTATTTGGGATTGTCTCGGTAAACTCACTTGACATCACAAGGCGGCCACTCATAGTGCCTGACACTAGCGTGGTTGAAATTGACGATATTTCTGCAAGATTATACTGCGAGGTGATTCTTGACGGCATAGACCGATTCAAAATTGTGAATACTTTGGAATGCGTACAGTCTGACCCCCCAGCCAGAATAATAAAAATGAAAAAAGACTCCACTGCGGTATCTGCACTGACCAAAAAGGTGAGGCTTGCAGAAGATCTGCTCAACATGCCGCCAAGCTCTAAGCTTTTGCTAAAAACTCTGGAATATGAGGGAATACTGACACAGAGAGAACTTGCAGCTAAAACCCTGCTCCCAGACAGAACAGTGCGTCTTGCACTGAGACATCTTTTAGACAAGGGCTACGTCAAAAAGAAGATCTCAATCAGAGACGCAAGGCAAAAAATATACGAGATCTCTAATTGACGGTACTGCGTATGAGGCTTATTGCCGTTGTGTCTGCACTGCTTTTACTGTGCGTGACTTTTAGCTCAACTGCGTTTGCAGAGACAAAAACGCCATACTGGGTTATCCAGGATCTTAGGTGGTGGGCCAATGACAAGATTCCGGTAACACGAGCAGAGCCGGCATTGCTGTGGATTGGCGTAAAAGAAAACATCAAGATGACCCTAGTTGACGGTCCAACCCAAATTCCGCCTTCAATAAAAAACGACACGAAGAGATGGAACTTTGGCGAAATTTCTAATGTGGACTTTTTTAACAAAATAAAATCAGGGCTAAAAGATGGCTCAATCAAAATTTCCTCAAAATCAAAATTCAACATAAATGACTACAAGGAGAGAGAGTTTTCCGGCTTTTCTCCGCTTTTTAGGACTTTTGCATACAAAAAAGACTTTGTTACTGTGAACGGCGAGCTTGCTCCGAGAGACATACAGTTTGAACTACGTTCAGATCAAAACGAGACATACAAGAAACTAACGGTAAATGAGAAAGATGCAATTGTAATTGCCCCGCTTTTTACAAAATCTGCATATGATGAGCCTGGATTTTACACATACTATCGCGGCGAATGCAGCACAAAATGCTTAACAAAGAAAATCCAATATGCGAATCCTTATGGTTATTCTGGCTCTTCTAACGCGCTAAAGGTTTTGAATTTGTTGGGATACAAGACAATTACTGATGTAGGGGTAGACACGAATCCTGCGATTCTTTCCAAATACAAAAAAGTAATTGTTTTGCACAGCGAATACGTGACGCAGACTGAATTTGATGCAATAACAAAGCACCCACACGTTCTGTTTCTATATCCTAACGCATTGTATGCAAAAGTTACCGCTAATTATCAGAATGACACCGTGACGCTAATTCGAGGTCATAACTATCCAGACAAGGAGATCAGAAATGGCTTTAACTGGAAATTAGACAATAGCAAATTTGAATATGATTCCACTTGCAAAAACCTGAACTTTACCAAGATTAAAAATGGAAAAATGCTGAACTGTTTTCCTGAGCACATCATATTTTCTGATGCGAATTTGCTAAAAGCGATAAAAGATTATTAAAATTTCAATCAGTACACTGAATCGCGTGAGATTGGAACTTGTTTTTTATTGTGATATAACGTGATAAAAGTGTGGCATTGGAGGCTTTGTGAGATAATTCATCAACTGCTTTCGAATTTCATCGTGTTCTTTTGTTTGGTGTATTTTTGCATGTGATTCCTTGTCTGTAAACTCTACCACTAGCCCGTGTTTTCCGTTGTCTGATTTTACCAGTCTTCTGCTGACGAACCCTGGAAGTTTCAATAATACCTTGTTGGATTCTGTAATCCAGTTTTTGAATTCCTCTTCCTTGCTGTCTTTTAATTCAATGTCTATTAGTGCAATGTACATGGTTGATCACTTTGATGCCGCATTGATGAATGCTTCGAACGCTTCTTCTGGATAGCCAGGCCTGCTATTGAATTCGGGATGGAATTGGACTCCAAAATAGAACTTGTGGGCTGGAATTTCCAGCATTTCCATTCTCTTAGAGTTGTCACTTTCCGCCGAGAAAATCATTCCGTTCTTTTCAAAAGCATCAATGTATTTTGTGTTGATCTCGTATCTGTGCCTGTGTCGTCGAACTACTTTGTCAGAATTGTATGTCTTGTGTGCAAGCGTGTTGTTTTTTACTGTGATCTCATGCGCTCCTAGCCTCAATGATCCACCCATGTTTGAGACGGTTTTTTGTTCTGGAAGCAAATCCACTATTGGGTTTGTTGTATTGGAATCAAGCTCAGTAGAGTTTGCGTCCTTGAAGTCGCACACATATCTGCCAAAGGCAATTGCGGCAAGCTGAAATCCAAAACAAATTCCAAGATAGGGGATGTTTTTCTCTCGCGTGTAGTTTGCAGTTTTGATTATCCCCTCTGCACCCCTTGAGCCGAATCCCCCCGGCACTAGTACCCCGTCATATTTTGAGAGGTTATCGACATTCCCGTTGATGGTTTCAGAGTCTATCCAGTCTATCGATACTGCCTTGCCAATTTTTGCGCCTGCGTGTTTTAGCGCATGATTTACGCTCACATAGCTGTCTGCAAGCGTGACATATTTTCCTACCATCGCAATTTTGATATTGTCATCTGCGGTCTGAAGAGAGTTAACTATTGAGTTCCATTTGTCCCAGTTTGCAGACGTATTGACAAGCCCGAACTTGCCAAACTTTGTAAATATTGTATCTACTATTCCCTGGTCGTACAGGATCTGAGGAACCATAAAAATTGATTTTACGTCGTGACACGAAAATACGTCATTAGTTGTCACGTTTGTAAACATCGAGATTTTCTTTTTTGTCGATTCGTGTAGCGGACTAGAACATCTTGCGGCAATTATGTCTGGCTGGATACCAATTCTTCTCAATTCCTGCACGCTGTGCTGTGTCGGTTTTGTTTTTTGCTCCCCCACTACATCAAGTGACGGCGTAAGTGTTACGTGAACAAATATTACATTTTGTGAGCCTTCTTCAAGTCTTAACTGCCTTAGCGCTTCAAGAAACGGAAGACTTTCGATGTCGCCTACTGTCCCGCCGCACTCTACAACTAGGATGTCTAGTTTTTCGTCTTCTGCAATTCTTCTTATTCGTCGCTTGATTTCGTCTGTGACGTGTGGTATGATTTGCACGCATGCCCCCAGGTATTCTCCGCGCCTCTCTGCCTCGATCACTGTTGAGTAAATTTGGGCAGTCGTTATGTTGTGGGTTTTTGGTATGTTTTGATTCAAAAATCGCTCATAATTGCCAATGTCCATGTCGCATTCCCCTCCATCTTCTGTGACAAACACTTCTCCATGTGCAATTGGGTTCATCGTCCCTGCGTCATAGTTCAGGTACGGGTCTATCTTTACGCAAGAAACTTTTTGATTTGATAACTGTAACAGTTTGGCAATAGATGACGTCATTACTCCTTTGCCAAGTCCAGACATCACTCCTCCGGTAACAAAAATGAACTTTGTCTGCACATTTACGAATGGAAATCGGTATTTTTAATTCTTTATCCCATGACAAAATTCTAATACCATTCAGGCAGTCTGAAAGAAGTGTTTTTTGAAGGAATCTGGGTAATCATTCTTGGAACCATCGCATCCGTACTGGTGACCGTTGGGTGGATTCCTCAAATTATTCGTGGATATAAAACAAAAAGCCTCT
>SCVO01000110.1 GCA_004322465.1 Candidatus Nitrosotenuis sp. | reverse complement strand
CGGACGACCAGCTGTAAAAGGCACTTGTCCAAAATGTGGAACTAACGTTTTTCGAATCGGTAAGATGGAATAGAAAAGCAAAATACCACATCCTCCTTTTTAACTAAACTCATATAGCCAGTTTACCCATACTGAGACATTGGCAAAATCCGACTATGAAAAACTCCTAAAGAGAATCCAGGACAAGGTGTCTGAAAAAAAGTCTGACGGCAACGAGAGATTTGAGCTTCCGTCGCCAGACGTGATATGGGAAGGCCAGCGAACAATCCTGAGAAACTTTTTGGACTTTCCAAAGATACTGCGACGCGACCCGGACAAGTTCCTGCAGTACCTCTCAAAGGAATTTGCAACGCCTGCTGAACGAAGCGGGGAGAAGGCAATCTTTGTCGGAAGGCGCGACCCTCATGACTTTGTAAACCTGTTTCAAATTTACGTAAAGGACTATCTTGAATGCCCGACCTGCAAGAGCCCTGACACCAGAATAGAAAAGGAAAACAGAATTACGTTCCTAGTGTGCGAGGCGTGCGGCGCAAAATCCTCACTCAAAGGCAAATACGCGTAAATGCTGTTCTCAATTCGCACAACCAACTACCAAAACAACCTGATGCTAAACATCTGTGATGAGAATTTGGTGGGACGAGTCCTGAGAAAAGATAATTTTCACATGAACATCAGCAAGAGCTATTACGGGCAGAGAGTAGTGGGCAGGGACGAAGCGGAAGATCTGATGAAAAAATCATCAATACTCAACATGGCCGGAAAGGAAACCATCGACATGTCGATTAATCTGAAAATCGGAACAAGACAAGGTGTGAAAGAAATCGACAACGTTCCGTTTCTGATTGTTTTCAAAATGTAAACACCACCACGATTATATACAAAAATTCGTCTACCTGAGTATTGGGAAAGAGAAAAGTACTCAACGAAAGTGAGCTAAAAGATATTCAGCTGCCGCAATCAGGCGAGCTTTTGGGCAGAGTGATAAAGCTCCTCGGAAGTGATCAGGTCTTGGTGAGATGCACTGACGGAAAGACAAGACGCGGAAGAATTAGGGGAAAACTGAAACGAAGAATTTGGATTCGTGACAACGACGTTGTAATTATCGCTCCTTGGGATTTCAAGCAGGATGAAAGGGGAGACATCACATGGAGATTTACCCTGTCGCAAGTAGAGTGGTTAAAGAACAATGATCATCTTCCAAAAGATTTCTAGCTTGCGAGAAGTCACACCATAACTCATCATGTCTTCTGACGATATCGACATTGACGATTTTGACAACACTGATCATGATCTGGAAAAATTTGAAAGCACCGACGACAATTTAGAAAAGTTCGAAAAGATTTTTGCGAAAAAGCGCAAGGTGCTAGACGACGGATTCGACCGAAACAAAGTCGAAAACCAGGTCCTGGACAAGTCCACAATGTTTACGCTGTACGAAATGATAAACGCCAAAGTCATCTCGTATGTGAACGGCATAGTAAAGGCAGGAAAAGAGTCCGTCCTGTTCTGGGCAGTGGCACCAGACGGCAGGGACGTTGCGCTCAAGGTGTACCTCGTGTCCACCGTGAGTTTCAAAAAGCGCGCAGCATACATTGTCGGGGATCCGAGGTTTACGCGCCTAAAGTCCGGGACAAGGAACATGGTGTACCTGTGGGCAAAAAAGGAATACAGAAACCTCCGCCAGTGCGCAAGGCACAACATTCCGGTCCCAAAGGCAATCCACGTATCCAACAACGTGCTGGCAATGGAGTTTGTCGGAAAGGACGGGATCCCGTCGCCGACACTGCACGAGACGGAAATAACGGAATCCGACTACGCCAAGGTAATCGACATCATGACAAAACTGTACAGAACAGCAAGGCTTGTCCACGGCGACTTTTCAGAGTACAATGTGTTAAAGACCGATTCCGGCCTCGTCTTGTTTGATCTTGGATCCGCAGTTGACCTGGCGCACCCAAACGCCCAAAACTTCCTCGAAAGGGACATTAAAAATATGACTTATTTCTTTGCAAAGCGAGGATTGACAGTGAGAAACCCAAAAGACATTCTGGCTGAAATAACGTCATGAGCTTTGAGAAGATAATCAGAATCCCAGTGGACCGTGTAGGTGCGCTGATTGGCAAGTCTGGAAAAGTAAAACAGCTGATCGAAAAAAGTTGTTCCGTTAAATTAAACATAGATGGCGAGTCAGGAGAAATTGAAATAATGACGCAGGACAACGTCGAGGACATGCAGCCGTTCAAGGCAATGGAAGTGGTGTCGGCAATCGGCAGGGGATTCTCACCTGAAAACGCAATGAAGCTTCTAACAGGCGAGTACCTGCTGCATGTTATAGATCTTAGGGACTTTGCAGGCAAGTCGCCGCAACAAATTGAAAGGATAAAAGGAAGAATAATTGGAGAGGGAGGTAGAGCGCGGACTAACATGGAAAATCTCACTAATACAAATATCTCAGTTTATGGAAAAACCGTTTCAATAATTGGAGAGCCCCACCAAATCAAAATGGCAATAGCTGCAATCACGTCAATATCAAACGGCAGCAGACACGGCGTGGTGTATGGCAAACTGGAGGCGGACCGTAGAAGGCAAAAGATGGACCGGATGCAATTGTGGGAAAACAAAGATGTCTAAAGAAGTATTCAATCAGATTTCGCCAAGCGAGTTTTTTTACAGGAATAGAGACCTGGCAGGATTCAGCAACCCGACTAGGTCGCTGTACACCGCGGTAAGGGAGTTTGTAGAAAACGGACTTGATGCGTGCGACCAGCAGGGGATACTGCCTGACATCCACCTGAGAATCGAGGCAGTCGACCCAGAAAAGCCGGACCCAAAGCCGTACGTACTTACTGTAAAGGACAACGGTCCCGGAATGGACTCAAAGCAGATTCCGCTTGCGTTTGGAACGGTCCTGTACGGCTCAAAGTTTGGACTAAAGCAGGCAAGGGGAATGTTTGGCCTTGGCGCAACAATGGCAATTCTGTACGGACAGATCACGACAAACAAGCCAGTGACAGTGTCGAGCTCAGTTGACGGAAAGGCGATGCACGAGTACACCATGATGCTTGACATACAAAAAAACAAGCCGGTAATAATGAAGCACAAGCAGACTGACACTACAAAAAAAGGACTGAACGTCAGCATAACCCTTGACGGGGATTATTCCAAGGCGGGCTCAAAGATTCGCGATTATGTTTACCAGACCTCACTTATCACACCGTATGCCACCATAACGTTTGATGATCCAAAGGGCGAAAAATTCCAGTACAAAAGAATAGTGGATACCATGCCACCTGCCCCCACCATCATCAGGCCGCATCCGCACGGAGTGGACGTTGAAACCATACGCAGGATGATTGCAGACACGCACTACCAGGTCCCCGTTCTGGACAACGCGATGATTGAAAAGGTGAAAAAAGAACTCGGCCTTTCCAAAAAGAATCTCAACTTTGAGGGAATAATGGCAAGGGCGGAAAAAAAATGGTCGTCGCTGTCAAGACCTGTCAGGGTGATAGTGGCAGTGATGTCGTTTCTGAACATGGACTTTGAGAGGATTATGAAAATTAGACTGGAGGACATTGATCTGATACACAAGCGCCTCTCGTACTATGACTTTGGGGACGCAAAGCTGGTTACACTTGAGATGCCCAAGTCAAACCCGTACTACAAGCAGCTGGCAAACACCGTCCAGGGCGATTCTCTTATCACGTTTCTGACAA
This sequence comes from Candidatus Nitrosotenuis sp., assembly GCA_004322465.1. GTDB lineage: Archaea > Thermoproteota > Nitrososphaeria > Nitrososphaerales > Nitrosopumilaceae > Nitrosotenuis. Next base: position 22,602 of record SCVO01000110.1, on the reverse strand, counting down.
AAAGATTCCAAAGAATTGGGCAGGCAACTGCAATCAAGTTTGCCGAGTTTGCAAACCTCAAGGCGGAAAAAAGAATCGGCTCATTCACAAACGAGGAGCTCGTCCAGCTTAGCGACTCGCTGCAAAAATACGAGGACTTTTTGACGCCAGACCCAAGCTGTCTTGCGCCACTGGGCGAGGAGCCGCTCAAAAAGGGAATGCAGCAGTTCTTCAAGCCCGACTTTTTAGAGGTGTACCAGCGAAGCGCGTCCGCGTATTCCGGGTTTCCGTTTGTCATAGAAATGGGAATCGCGTACGGCGGAGGCATTCCTGCGGGAAAAATGACAGTATACAGGTTCGCAAACAGAATTCCGCTCCTCTATGACGAGGGAAGCGACGTCGTACTCAAGGTGGTAAACGAGACCGACTGGAACCGATACAAGGTGAAAAACGAGTCCCCCGTTGTCATAGTGAGCCACATCTGCTCGACTAGAATTCCGTACAAGACAGTAGGAAAGGAAAACGTGGCAGACAGAGAAGAAATTGAAAAAGAGCTCAGACTCGCACTCCAGTACCTGTCTCGAAAGCTTGCGGCATACATGTCAAAGCGAGGCCTTGCAGAAATTGAGAAAAAGAGGGCAAACCTTTACCTGAAGTATCTTCCGCTAATCGCACAATTTTCAACTGAGCTGGCAGGTAAGAATAAAGAGCCAGACTACAAGAAAGTGATCAAGGATCTAAACAATGTCCAAGTCGAAGAACAATAAGGCAGCCAAGGTGGCAACGGAGAAGAGAGACGCGCTACTGGACCTGCTAAAGAATCAGGGCGCGCAAATCTACAACGATTTGGACAAGGGCAAGTTCCCACAGTTCTCAGTCCCGAGCAGATCCGTTAGCAATATCGTATACGACAAAAAATTGAGACAGTACATACTTGGAAACGCCGCAAGCCTCCGCAGCGCGCGAAACATGTCGCAGCTCCGATCCTTTACGCAGCTGATGTGGCTAGCATTTTTTGCAAACAGACTTGTCCACGAAAAAAAATCATCAACGCTTCGAGACGTTTACTATTCATCGCAGGCATTCGAGGTAGAGTTTGAGGACCAGCCCGAATCTGACAATATCATAGTTGACCTGGAGGCAGTGCTTGCAAGGCCTCGGGAGGACTTTCACATATTCCCGGAGGAGAGAAGCAGCATCTTTGGGGATCTCACCATCGAGTACACCGTTCCGGGATACGAGGGAAAGAGAATGAGGCTGTCAGACCATCCCGACGGATATCTGATTGGGCCAAGCCTCAGCAGCGCGGAGCTGGTTGACACCAGTGCAGAACTGGTAATTGCAATCGAAAAAGGCGGACTTTTCACAAGGTTCATCGAGGAAAAGGTGGACAAAAAATTCAAGGCCATAATAGTCGACACCGCAGGTCAGGCACCGCGCGCAACAAGGTACCTCCTAAAGAGGCTGCACGAGCAGATGAAACTTCCAGTGGTAATCCTGACCGACGGAGACGTGTACGGGGAACACATTGCAATGGTAATAAAATCCGGATCCGCAAACGCGGCTCACCTAAGGGAGCTGACGGTGCCAGATGCCAAGTGGCTCGGGGTGTGGGCATCCGACATTGACAAGTTCAAGCTGCCGACCATCCCGATGACAGAGTCCGACATCAAGAGGATTTACGACCTGCAAAAGGACCCTAGATACCAGGAGGGAATCTGGAAGACCGAACTTGAAATATTTCTCAAAATAAAAAGAAAGGCAGAGCTGGAAGCATTCTCAAAGTATGGTCTGACAAACATTACTGACAAGTATCTTCCGCATAAGCTGGAACTGGCTAAGAGTCTGTAGCTTTTCTTATTCTAAGTGTAAGCACGCCGTTTCTGTACTTGAAGTCGTGTATCTGCATGTCGTTTGCCCCGTCAATCGGTATCTCTTTTGAGAAGCCGCCTGCTCCCCTCACATACAGTATTCCGTCTACAAGTCTTACAGTTATCTTGTCATCCGGTCCTGGAACCTCTGCAACAAAGACAACCTCTGCCTCGCCCTTGATCAAATCGTAAACCCAGTTCTTGCTCTCAGTATCGCGCGCAGTGTACTTTGGCTTGTCGTGCTTTGTCATCTTTTTGATGACGAATCCCCAGTAGACCATTGTGGCCGCAGCTATTCCGACTAGGATGAAGCTGACCGATCCCTGACCGTACCGCAGTGACATGATGTATACGATGCCCAGAAACAGAATGATCATGATTGGAATGATAAAGTTCAGCGACTGCTCATTAGAGTAGGTTCTTCGATAGCTTGCCAATTCACCTCAATCCCCACGCTCCAAAATATAAAGCATCTTTGATTTTTATTATCGCCCGAGCCAAATCGTTCCGTTGGATAAAAAAGGACCGCTTGCACGACCCACAAGGGAAGTTTTTCTCAAGGGATCCCTCATGGGGCTGATAATTACAATTCCGTCGCTTACCGCGTTTTTCATAGCCTGGTCCATCATAGGCGACAAGTATGTTGCACTCGTAGTTGGAATAGTAGTGCACTTTATCGGAATGGGATTCTCCCTCAAGATTGCAAAAAAGCTGTTCAAAGTAAAGCAGCCCTAGTTTAGCTTTAATTACAGAAATCGCCTAATCAGTCCTGATGAGCCTGGAAAGAATTGAGAGCGATCTTGTCAACGAAGTAAAGCTGAATCCCGTTGAGGCAAAGGTATTCCTGCATGTAACTACAAAGGGAAGGATGGACGTCTCGCAGATAGCATCGGACCTTGGAATTACTCCTGATGTTGCGCTGGACGTGGCAAAAAAATTGGTTGTCCTTGGCGGATTCATTGACATGTCTGAGACCAGCTTTGAGGCGATGCATCCAAGGTTCACCGCAGTAAACATGTACAGAAAAATGTGCGCCCGCGAGCACATCGAGTTTAAAAAAAATCTAATCGTTGACAATATCGGGGTGGCGCTGGAAAGGTCCTATGACCATGCAAGGACTAAATAGTACTTTTGCAGGGTGAAAAATAATGAGCATCGACACTGAAACCTGCAAGCACCAAATAACGTACCTTGGGGTAACAAACGTCAACATAAGCGAGCGAACTATCGGCTCAGTTGACATCTGGCGATGCGCAATTTGTAAAAAGAAATTCTGCGAAGAAAAGCAGCTCGGAATAGACTCTATTGTAGATTATGTGGGAATGCCAAAAATAGACCAAGATGAAAAATGGGCAGTCCTTGTGAGAAAGCTCTTCAAAGGAAAGGAAAAGTGGAATCTTGTCAGGCTGAAGAAGGAAGGCTCAGTAAAGGTGGAGAACCCTGACGACAAGGTAGTAGAACTAAAGGTGACAAACTTCCAAGTCGACGATCCAAACTATGCAAGTTTCCTAATAGATGACAACGTCAACAAGGCAATAGAAATCTAGGTAGAAATGGATCTTTCAGTTACCATCAAAAGTCTCAAGGGAACCCAGATGGCTGCAAAAATTACCGGAACATTCGTGGTCTCAAACAACACATTTCCGTTTACTGCCATTGCGTTTGGAAGGATCGGCGGACACAACATTGGCGCAAAGATATCAAAATCAACAGAGAAGGAGCTGCAAAAGCTTGGGTTCGACACAAACGAAATAATTGACGAGCTGCAAAAAAGCCTAATCCAGGGAAACATCACCCTTCCAGAGGGGCTTGACAAAGAGTCCTTCGTGGATGACTAGAACTCGGCTTCTTCTAGCGCCTTTGCGCATCCGCAGCTTCTTGTGTGCGGTATCTCGTTTGGAATTGACGTGAGAATCTTTTTTGTGTTTGCGACATTTTTTGAGAGCGTCTCAAGGACATCTTTTGCAGTGACCGGCTTTTCTGCCCAGACGTCATAGTCTGTCACGGTGGAAATTGACGCATAGCATATCTGCGCCTCTCTTGCAAGCTGGCACTCTGGGACAAGCGTCATGCCGATGATGTCTGCGCCCATGGAGCGGTAGAACTTGGACTCTGCCTTGGTGGAGAATCTCGGCCCCTCGATGCACACGTAAGTGCAGTCCTTGTGGACTGGAATCTTTTGCGCGTCCGCCGCTCGAAGAATCGCAGTTTGCAACTCTGGGCAAAACGGGTCTGCAACGGAAATGTGTATGACGCGGCCCTCTTCTGAAAATGACAGCTTGCGGGATTTTGTAAAATCAATAAACTGCGTGGGCAAAACAAAGTCGCCTGGCGCGTGCTCCTCCTTGAGGCTTCCTACTGCGGAAGGCGCAATTATCCTGGTTATTCCCATCTGCTTGAATGCCCAGATGTTTGCCCGATAGTTTATCATGTGAGGGGGGATTGTGTGCTTTCTTCCGTGCCTTGGCATGAACGCGATTTTTCTTCCCTCAAATACGCCGACTGTGATGGAGTCCGAAGTCTTTCCGTACGGCGTGTCTATTGTGATTTCTTTTACTTCCTTTAGGAGGCCGGAATCATAAATTCCGGTACCGCCAAAAATTCCAATCTCTGCTTGTTCCACTAGTACTTCACCAGGGATTCGCATCTGTACTTTGCAATCTTTTTCATTCCGTTGAGGTCTGTCAGCTCTACCATGAATGCAAACCCAGTTACCTTTCCGCCTATTTTCTCGACAAGCTCTGCTGCAGCTTTTGCAGTACCGCCGGTTGCAAGCAAGTCATCGCAAATCAGCACGCGCTGGCCTGATTTTATGGCGCTCTTTTGGATTTCCATTATTGCCTTTCCGTACTCGATGTCGTATGCCTTTTTGACTGTGCTGCCTGGAAGCTTTCCCTGCTTTCTTATCATTATCATGCCCTTGTTGTACTTGAGGCCCAGTGCGCAGGCAAGCGGAAATCCGCGGGACTCGATTCCCGCAAAAACATCTACGTCTCCTGCGTGGAACCTTTTTGAAAACTCGTCAACCATGTACGACAGTGCGGACGGGCTTGCCAAAATCGGGCTGATGTCGCGAAAAAGTATTCCCTTTTTTGGAAAGTTCGGGTATTCTGAAATTATATTTTTTAGATTCATATCGATACCCGAGCGTAGAGTAATAAAAAACGTTTCTTGATTATTGAATGGTAATTGTTGCTTCTGCCGTGTTGCTTCCTGTTTTTACCACCATCTTGTATTCTCCAACCGGAATGTCTGCCGGTGTGATCCAGTCCAACCTGAATACTCCGTCGCTGGTTGTAAACGTGTTAAGATCAACTATCTTTTTGCCAGTGGAATCAGAGATTGCGACAGTTACCGTTTGGGACTTGCCTCCGCCGGTGCCGGATATCCTAATCATGTCTTTTGGCGCGTATGCTGTTTTGTCGGTACTGATTGCAAACGCCTTGTCTACTGTGCTTACCACGTTGATGGGCGATTCCGCATAGTTTGCCCCGCTTTCAGCCCTTACCATCCACGCTCCCTGGACGCCGTCTGCCGGTACCCTAAATGTAGAGTCTGCGAACTTGCCGTTCTTGTCGGTAAAGATTTCCTTGTGCCTTACTATTGTGCCGCTTGGGTCTGTGAATTTCAAGTTAAGCAGGGAGTTTGGTTTTGCCGAGCCCAAGACAAGTATGCTATTCCCTTGCTGGTATGTCTGCTTGGTGGCCTGCATCTTTATTTCGCCCGCTGCGCCAATCTGCAATCCAACTGTGAATATTTCATTTGCCTGGAATTTTTGATACTTTAGCACTACGGAATAAACTCCTGACTTGTAGGTGGACAGATCAATCTCGTAGTCTTTCTGTCCGTCCGCTCCAAGCTTTACATAGTCTGACTGGCCCACCGGCTTGTCCGACGGATCCAGTATGAGTATTGAAACATTGACGTTGGCAGGACCCCGAATGGTCATCTTTGCCTTGTCGCTTGTAGCGTAATTGAGCTTGTCGAATTTGCCAACAATGCTGTCCCCTGGCGGCTCGCCAACGCCGACTCGCACAATTGCGGTGTCAGAGTCCTGGGTGGCAAGCAGCACGTACGTTCCCTTTGTGGATGTCGCGTCCGTCGCAAATTTAAAATCAATAACTCCCGAGTCGCCCACCGGGATGATGTCTGAAAATATTTCCTTTCCAATCGGATCTTTTATCACAATCTCAACTGGCTTTCCTGCCGCAGCTGTTCCGTTGAACACCATCGTGTCCCCTGGGTTGTACTGGGTCATGGACGGCGTAATGCGTACGGTGCTTAGGATTGTTATGCTGATTGTCTTTGTTATGGTTTCGATCCCGTCGCTGATCTCTACCTGCCTTGAGCCGATTCCTGCATCTGGGGGTATTATGACCTCGTGCGACCAGTTTCCTTGGATGTCAACTGGTATTGCAACTTCGTAAATTTTCTTGCCTGTGGGATCCTTGGCTGTGACTGTAAGTGTGCTGCCGGGCTTTCCGGTGCCCGATGCATGTACTGTCTGGCCCGGCTGGACTATTTCTGGAAACTCGGTTACCGTGATGTGTTTTTCTTTGACGTTGACTGCCTGGACGTCAGCGTGCTCGATTCTGATGCTGATTGTCTTTTTGTGGCCGTCGCTGTCTGCAAGTGAGAACTCTATTCTCTCTGCCTGCTTGTTCACTGGGATCTTGGCCTTTCCGACAACGTGGCCGGAATTGTCGCTCATAAAGTCGTCTATTTTCTCATTATCTATGTAAAAGTCAATCTGCTGGTTTTTTGGAAAGCCGTCGCCGACTATTCTGATGTTGTCGCCGTTCTTTGGCTTTTCAGGAATTATTCTAAATGTGGCGCTGTCAAAGTTTGAGATTGTAGGTGATGTGCTTGCCGGCGGTGTGCTCACTGGAGGGGTGTTGTCCTGTGGCGTCTGCGTCTCTGCATTGGCAGTTACCTTTCCGATGGAAATGTCGTTACCGTTTGGATCAATTGTCTTCCAGTTTATTCCGGGGTTGGCAACTTCCGTCTTTATCCCGAACTTTACCGACCCACCCTGGCTTACCGGGCTGTCCGTGGTGAACACGAGCAGTCCCTGCGGGGATTTTGCGCCGGTCCAGTCGCTTTCGGTCTTGAACGACTTGAAGGCGCCGCTGTCCTGCCCAAGCCACATCTTTACTGTCTTTATCGGGGCGGCGCCGTTGTTTACGAACTCAATTATCGTAGTCTTTTCAAAGTTGGTGCTCTTGGCCTCGGTGTCTGCAAACGCATTACCCTGTATGATTAATCCTGAAAACAAAATAGATACTGCGATGAATATGGCAAATTTTGCGCGGCTCAATTCTCAATCACTTTATTTCGACTAACATTATTTACTTACCCTTTTGTCAGTTTGGGATTATTCATGAGTAAAATACTTTAAGCACTATTTTGGCTTGCTTTTTTGGAACTTGGTCAGTCCGACTTGGGCCGTGATGTTCTGCTGCTGTCTTATTCGCTCCGCAATCAGTCTGAACAGTGACCTGAACTGGTCCTTTGTCTTGTCCGTGAGAAAGTCGGCCTCCTTTAGGGCGATTTTTTCGCAAATGTATCTTGCTATTTCCTCAACGTCGAACTCGTTCCAGCCGTCCTCCCGGTGATCTGCCCAGACTGCGCGGATGTCCTCGATTATTCCCTTTTTGTTCTTTGAGCTTACCTCTTCCTTTGCCAGGTTCCTGTAGCCCTCCTTTCTAAGCTTGATTTCGTATGTCTGGTTTACCGCATGCAGATAGTCTTCTGCAAGAATTAGGTCCTCCATGGATTCAATCTGCTTTCCTCCGTGCTCTAGGTAGATTATCTGGAGATCCGTGAACTCGTTTGCCTTTAGGTACTCGGCAATCTTTTTCGACTCTGCTGTGTTGTCAAGTATGACAAAGACGTTGTGTCCGTGGTTTCTGTAAAATATCGCAAGCGGCAACACCGAATTCTTGCTGAATGCGGCAACGACGTTCAGCGGGTTCATGGAGATGTTTGGATCCTCAAGGAACTTGTCAAACGCGTTTAGGTACATTGCGTCTGACATTGTCTCTACAATTATGACCGGCCTTGAGTTTGTGCCGATTTCCCTGTCCACTATGGACTCTACCAGTCCCCTTGAGAGTCCGTAAAGAATTGGGATGAGCGTTGCGTCGTCCGCATTCCAGTAGTCGTAGTGGATCCTGCTTAGGTGCCTTCTCTTGTCAAGCTCCACAACCAGGAGGTTTCCCGGAGTGTAGTCAAATATCATGAACGGCGAGTGCGTTGCGTAGAGGACCTGGTTTGATCCCGCCAGGTTTTTCAGCAAGTCCGATATTCCCATCTGCTGCGCCGGGTGAAGGTTTCTTGCAGGCTCGTCCAAAAGAAGTATTGCCTCTTTTAGTTCCGCCTTTTGTGTCTCTGCTGCGAAATTCACTATGAATGAAAATGTCCACTTGAACCCCTCCGCCCTTCTGCTGAGCAGTCCAGTGTTTGTCACGGTTCCGTCCCGGTGCACGTCCGATATTACGACACTCATCACATTACCCGGGTTGTACCTGAGGTCGACGTGTATTGGGTCTCCCTTCCATGCCGGGTTGAGCCTGTCTGTGAGCCTCCTGCTTGCGGCATTTAGGAGCTTGATCAGCTTTGGCGGGCTGTTCTTGTACTCCTCGAGCTTCTCAGTGTCAAGCTCCGCCAGATAAAACAAGTTCTTTACAGTCTCTGCCTTGTCGAACTCTTCTGCGTATTCAAGCCCCTCCGGTCGCTTTATCTCCTTTACGTACTCGTCCAGGTTTATGTTGCCGTAGATTTTTTTGTAGTCGGAAAAATAGACAAACCTTGGGTGCAGGTGCTCCAAAATGAAATTCTCAAGTGCGGTTTTTTCCGTGGTGCCGACCAGAAGATCATCGTACGTCTTTTCGGTGTCCTGGTAAAACTTGGCCCACTCTGCCAAAATCTGCGACTCGTCAGACGCAAGCATCTGCAAATTATTGTTAAACTCTGTCATCTCCCGGACATACGCCTCCTTGCTGCTTGGGGGCGGGCCCTCGAAGAACTTTGTATCGAACTGGATCCTAATGTGGTTTGGTATGGTGGATATAAAGTCAAGAATTTTTTCAGTGTAATTTTCCCACGAGTTGAGCGCCTTGTTCTGCTCATCGCTCAGCTTGACGGTCCCAAAGTCGTACTGGACCTGGGCGCGCTTGTTTGTCCTAAAGATTCTCAGTGTAAGTATGTCCGGAATGTGCGGAAACTTTTCCTTGATCAGCTTGGTCTCTGACGGTATGAGATTAAAGTGCCCCTCGACTAGGATCATTTCGGATTTTAATTCCTCCGTCATCTCGTCGCACATGTCAAGATCAGATACGCGCTCGTCCTTGTTCAGCAAGGTGAGTGCCTGAAGAATTGTGGTCTTGCCGCTTTCGTTTCTTCCAACAAATGCCGCCAAGTCCCCCACCTTGATTTCTCCGGAATCGTGGATGCATCGGTATGCGCGGACTCGGAATTTTCGCAGCCTCATCTAGCGACTATCGACTTTGCAACGATTTAACTCATTCGTCAGACTCCGTCACATCTTTGTCGTAATTTTGCTGGGATGATTTGGTAAATAGATATAAAGCCAAAAGCAGTCTTACAAAAAACGTTGGCACTTCGTGGTACTGCGGTCGCAGCGTTTGTAATTCCAATTGTATTCTCGTTTGTCTTCGGAGGAAGCGTTCTTTCCTTGGCCCTGAGCAACGCACCTGGCAGCATAGTCCCTCAAAGCTCCGGCTCCATATCGATAACCGGAATCACGGACGATTACACCGCGCCAGTAAACGTGGTGGCGCAAATCTCGGTGAGCGATCCTGCGTACGACTGCGGCGACCTGTACCTTACCGTGTTCGACGTCTCGGTCAGTCCGAAAAAATCCATCGGCCAGCACGCGTTTTTTGATCAGTGCTACGGGACAAGCGGCACCATCCCGCTGAATGAAGAGTTTGCACAAAAAATCGAAAAACCCGGACAATACTTGCTTGTCGCGCAGCTCTTCGACAAGGACGGAAACAAATTCCTAACTGCCGAAAAGAATCTTACCGTAAAGTAGATCCGATATTATATATTTGAAGGAAAATCACTAATATTCATTATAGTTCTGTGATAAAAAATGGCAAAAACAAAACCCTCTGACAAACCTACAAAGAAAGACAAGAACTTGCCAGCTAAGAAGGAAGAAAAAAAGTCTCAGTCAAAGGAAGACAAAAAATCCAAAGAAAAAAAGACAGCGACAAAGGAAGAAAAGAAAAAGGACAAGGCGGCGCCAGCAAAGGAAGAAAAAAAGTCCAAGGAAGAAAAGAAAAAGGACAAGAAGGCAAAAAAAGAAGAAGAGGAGCAGTCTGAAAAAACGCTAGACGAAGAGCTGGAAGAGCAGCTGACCGACGAGGAAATCGAGAACTTCCAAATAGAAAAAGTCGACATGGAAAAGCTCACCAACAGGGTTTGCCTGTTTCTGACAAATTATGACAACGGCATAATCCAAAGCGAGCTTTGGAAAAAATTCAAACTTACAAGCAGGGATGGATCAAGACTTGCGCTAAAACTAGAAAGGATGGGAATCATCACCAGGGAAAAAATTCTTGAAAACAAAAGATGGACATACGTACTAAAAATAAAAAAGACCCCGGTAAGCACCGAATCAATCGAGAACGCGCCGTGCCTCGTGTGCCCAGTTGAGCAGAAATGCAGCTTGGAAGGCGAGGTAAGCCCAAGGACGTGCAGCTGGATTGAGGACTGGACAATTGCCGAACTATCAAAACCAAAGAAAAAGAAAGAATAATGAAACCAATTGACGCAAAGCGAGATCACTATCGTAAACTAGCCCGTGAGCAGGGGTATAGAAGCAGGGCGACATACAAGCTGCTCGAGCTGAACAATTCTTACAGAATAATCGGACCTGGATTCTACGTGGTGGACCTTGGGTGCGCACCTGGGGGCTGGTCGCAGGTGGCAGTAAAGCTTGCGGGAAACAAGGGCAAGGTAGTCGGAGTCGACATGGACTACATGGAGGATCTGCCCGGGGCATATTTCATTCGGGGAAGCGTAGAGGACGAGTCCGTCGCAGACGAGGTGCTCGAGTATCTTGGCTCAAAGGCAAACGCAGTCATATGCGACATTGCGCCGCACGTTTCCGGACACTGGTCTGTGGACCACGCAAAGCAAATCTCGCTTAACTATTCCTGCTCAAAAATAATGGACCGGGTGCTGATGCACAAGGGAAACGCGCTCTTCAAGGTCTTTGACGGGGAGTACTCGCTGGAGTTTCGGGACTATCTGAAAAAAAAGTTTGCAAAAGTACAGCTGAGAAAGCCAAACGCGAGCAGAAAGCCAAGCAGCGAAATGTACTACATCTGCCTTGGGTACGGAATCTGATCAGGGAAACAGTTCGAGTATTTTATTTATCTTGCAGTCCGTCCTGAACCCGGTCGGGTTAAACGACGTGGGGCTGGATGCAAACCCGTTTTCCTGCAGTATTCTAATTGATCGTTCCAGTGACGCGGGGGACTTTCTTTTCATCTTTGCAACCTCGTCCAGGGTGTAGTAGCAGCCCGGCATGTCGGACTCCAAAACGCACTTTTCAATTGCGGGTGCGCACTTTTTGTCGACTGCGTGGTTTGGCGCCTCGGAAAGCATGTCGTTTAGGAATTCTTTTTCAAACAATTTGCCGACCCACAGCGGGCCCGCATGCTGCATCTTTGCGCCGCATATTGCGCAGATCTCTTTTTTGTCCTTTGCGATTTCCCTGTTCCCGCAGGACCTGCAGTGGGAGATGAATCCCATGATGTCCCGGGTGTCCGCCTTGTTCAGAATCCTGACATATACACGATAATAGTGCATGTTGTTCTCAACGAATACCGGCGTTGCCTCGATGTCAAGTCTTGCAGCGACCATGTGGATGCATCCAAGAATCAGCCTCACTGCGATTTCGTCCGCATAGTCTGTCTTGATTGGGGTGCCGTAGTATTTTTTCCTGCATGCGTCGTTGAACAGGCCGTGCAATACCTGCAGGTCTGTTGCGGTAACCGACAGTATGCCGCCGTGGACAGTTGCCCGAATCCCGCAGTCAAGGTGCCTTGCAGGCGAGCCGAACGGATCGATGTCGACAATTCCGGCGCGCATTCCTTTTTTTGAAAATGCGCCAAGGAACCTGCAGGTCTCGTCCTCCGATGCGGTATAGTTTTTCAAACTGTTCAGTTCCGCAGACTTTTTGCCAAGTTCCAGCGCGGTCGGGTTTAGGTCGTTTACAAAGACATGCTCTACTTGGCTTATCTCGTTTGCGACCCGCAGCCCGCGCGCGCCGACTCCTGACATTGAGTCGAGAAAAGTCTTCGGCCCCTCAAACTTTTTGAAAAACGCAGAATATGCTATTATGGAAAAGTCCCTGCTCAGCTTTGCGCGCGGATTAAAAAACGCCACATCCCTTGGCGGAACTTTGTTTTCCAGGGCTGCCTTTGGGATGAGAATTTTTGTTTTTCCCTCGGTTATGGTTGTTATTTCCTGATCTAGCTGCAACTGAGGGATCGTTGATTTTACCGATATAAAGTTCTAATATCATTCTGAATCGCAAACTCTTGTCCGATTCTGTAAATCAAATTCAACCCAGCACTGTTTAATACGCAAAACCATCAGCTCACAAACATGCTTGTTTGCGGAGTGGACGAAGCGGGGCGCGGCTCAATGATCGGGCCACTTGTCGTTGCCGGAATATCGATTGAGAAATCAAGGATTGACGAGCTTGCGCATCTTGGAGTAAAGGACTCTAAAAAACTGTCCCCGTCCTCCAGGGATTACCTGTACAAAAAAATAATCCGTCTGGTGGACGACTATGCGATATCAAAGGCAACTCCGAAAATTATAGACGACTCTGTTGCAAAGCACCAGCTGAACCACCTTGAGGCGGTGCACATGGCAAAGGTGATAAAAAAACTCGGGCCATCCGTATCGTACGTGGACTCGTGCGACGTAAACCCTGACAGGTTTGGGCGGGAAATAACAAAGATGAGCAAAACCGGGAAAATAAAGTCATACCACCACGCTGACAGCAAGTTCGTTGTGGTCTCTGCGGCGTCGATTGTGGCAAAGGTCACGCGAGACAGGGCAATTGAAAAGATAGGCAAGCTATACCCAATTGGGAGCGGCTATCCGTCCGATTCTCGGACAGTCAAGTTTGTCAGGGACTGGTTTTTGGCGCAGCAAAAAATGCCTGTCTTTGTCCGCAAAAGCTGGGCTCCGGTAAAACTGATACTTGCAAGCTAGTTCTTGCCGAGGTACTTTGCAACGACCAGTGCATGGTCCTTGTCGTACGGCGCAAGGTCGATGTTTTGTATGACTGTAAAGTTTGGCTCGAGTCTCTTGATTTCGTTTTCAATTATTTTTCTCGGGGCCTGGGTCACATCGATGCTGCGGGCCTTGATTATCAAAAACAAATACCCGCCCTCCTTTAGGAACATCTTGCAGTTTGTTATTGCGATTTCAGTCTGGTCCGGCTGCGCAATGTCTGAGTACACGACATCGACCTTGCCGTATATTGAAAAATAGTTCTTTGGCTGCCTTGCGTCCTGGAGTATCGGGACCACGTTTGGCCTAAACCCTGCAACCCTGTCCAAAAAGTCGCGAGCAACCCTGCTTGCGTGCTCCACCGCAAAAACAATTCCGCTGTACCCAACTATGTCGGATATGTGGCTCACCGTCGTTCCGGTGGATGCTCCAAGGTACAGGACCTTGGTTCCTGATTTTATTGGAAAAACATCAAGGCCAATTGTCAGTGCAGCTGCTAATTTGCTTCTGAATGGATCCCAAATTCGATATTCGTCTCCGCCCTTTTTGATCAGCTTTTCGCCGTAGACCTGGTTTCCCTCAACATAATTTATTGTCGCCAGCCTTTGTTGCCCTTCAGATTTGATCCAAAAGACTGACTCACTTTCTTCTACCAAATCGCTTTCTCTTGTTTCCGCCTCTGAAGTCTCGGCCGCCAGCTCCGCCTGATCTGTTGTCTCTTCCACCGCCGCCTCCGCCGCCACCTCTAAAGTCCCTGCGAGGACCCTTTGAAGTGTAGCCTCCGCCTCTTGGCCTGTCGTCAAATCTCTGGTAATGCTGCTGAGCCGGTCTTTCCACTGGCTCTTTGTACTTGTCTCCTATCTCTGTTACACGGACGTTTAGCTTCTCCAGCAGTGTCTGGTTGAGTCCTGCGCCGTACATGTCGACCCTGGCTGCAATTGCCGCCTTTGCAGCTATTGCGCGCGCCATCTTTCCTCGCTGCCATCTTGGGGCTGCGTGGACTATTGGGTGCTGGAAAAGTATTCCGTGCTTTGGCGGCGCGGTTCCAGTCTTAAGCGCCCGAAACAGCGCCTTTTCTGCGCCCATTATCTGAATAGTGCTTGCCGGCATTGACGCAAGCTTCTTGAGGCTTCCAGCCTTTGCAAGGACTCTGGCGCCGACTGCCGTGCCGAGTATTGCGCCAAGGTTTGGAGCAATTGTCTTCATCTCGTTTTCAACGTGAGTCTCTATTTCCTTTCTGACTCGCGTCATCTCCAGGATTTGTTTTGCGATGGACTGGACAATTACCAGATTCTCTTTGGAAATGTCTCCGCCCCTGCTCTTTCCCTGGATTATTGATAGCATCTCTACTTTGGATTCCGGAAACCCTGCGTCCTCGTAGACCTTCTTTGACAGCTCGTCCCTTTTTCCTGCAATCACTATCTGCGCATACCCGTTGATACTGTCTATGATATTGTCAAGCTCTGGAAAGTGCAGGCCGTACCATTCGCGAAGTCTTGATGACAAACCGTTCATCATGACGTCGATTTCGTCAAGCGCCTTTATCCCCTGGATGATGTGCAGGTCAGGGCTCTGGGAAATCTCTGTTACCTTTGCGGACGATAGTTGCAGCGCAAAGTCCCGCAGCTTTGCCATTAGCTCGCCCTGGTTCTTTGCAAGGCCAGCCTCGATCATTATTGCAAGCTTTGATGACTGGATCTTCTCAATCTCGGACTCGCTCATCAGCTGCGACTCGATTCCCTCCTTTTTGAGAATCTTCAGTAGCGGCTCCTCGTTTACGCCGACCCCGAGATTTAATTTTCTTAAAAAGTCAATTATCGCCTTTGAGCCGATTATCCCGCCCCTCAACTTGATAAACTCAGCCGCTGGCTGATTAAACGGAAATGATTTTACCGGCTTTTCATTATCTAGAACCAAAATGCCAAGCTCAGTCAACATAACAAAATGCATGAGCACTCTTTCATCTTCTCATTAAAAAAGGTAACAATGGTTTTGGGTATGAAGCATTATAAGACAATAAACCAAAGTCAATCAAGTGAGCCCTGATCTTTCCACCGAAATAGGAACGCTGAGGCTTGAGCGGCCGACAATGCTAGCGTCAGGAATTCTCGGCATATCCCTTGAGGTGTTTTCCAGAATTTACAAAAGCGGCGCAGGTGCCGTAGTTACAAAGTCCCTTTCCAAGGAGCCGTGGGAGGGATACCCAAACCCGACCATCGTCGGAATAAAGGGCGGCTACCTAAATGCAGTCGGCCTGTCAAATCCAGGTGCGCCGTATTTTGCAAAAATGATTTCACAAAACAAGACCGTCCCGATTATAGTCAGTCTGGTGGGCTCCATAGAGGAAGACTTTGAGTTTATGGTAAAGCAGTTTGAAAATGTCCATGTCGCAGCGTACGAGCTGAACCTGTCGTGCCCGCATGTGGAAAAGGTGGGACTTGAGGTGGGCGACGACCCGAGCCTTGTCACCAGGATTGTGAAAAAGGTAAAGTCGATGACAAAGGTGCCTGTGATTTCAAAGGTGGGGCTTGGCACCACGAACTATCTTGATACTGTACGGGCGGCAATCGACGGCGGAACCGACGCAATCACCGCAATCAACACTATTCGCGCAATGGGAATCGACGTCGAGACGCAAAGGCCTCTGCTGAGTCACAAAATCGGCGGACTGTCAGGCCCTGCGATAAAGCCAGTAGCGGTTAGGTGCGTCTACGAGATTTCCTCAAAGTACGACATTCCGGTGATTGGCTGCGGCGGGGTGTCGACCTGGGAGGATGCAGTCGAGTTCATCTTGGCAGGCGCATCTGCAGTGCAAATCGGAAGCGCGGTGGGCGACGGGTGGATT
This sequence comes from Candidatus Nitrosotenuis sp., assembly GCA_004322465.1. Classification (GTDB taxonomy): domain Archaea; phylum Thermoproteota; class Nitrososphaeria; order Nitrososphaerales; family Nitrosopumilaceae; genus Nitrosotenuis. Next base: position 6,621 of record SCVO01000110.1, on the reverse strand, counting down.
GACGTTTTCTCAAGTGTAAACGACGGGATTGCAAACTATATGAAGAAAAAAGGATTCTCAAAAATCCGGGAGATGGTTGGGCTTGCAAGAAATTTCTAAAAGATCATCAATCAGAACAATTGAAAAAATAATCGACGAGACGCCGACCGTGCGAACGCTTGTGTTTTCTGACGAGTCGCTCTCAAACGTTCTGCCCGGCCAGTTTGCGATGGTGTGGATTCCCGGGGTGAACGAGCTGCCGATGAGTGTTATGGTGAGTGATGAAAAGGGCAAGGCCGCGTTTACCGTTCGAAAGCGCGGGGAATCGTCAACCGCATTATACGATTTGAAGGTGGGAAGCCAGATTGGAGTGCGAGGACCATACGGGAACTCGTTTAGGATTAGGGACGGAAAAATACTTCTAGTCGGCGGCGGAACCGGACTGGTCCCTCTGCTGAGGCTTGCAAAATTTGCCAAGCCCACAAACGACGTCACGATACTGATGGGCTCAAAGACAAAGGACGAGGTGTTCTTTGAGGACGCGGCAAACCGCATCCTGGAAAAAAACAAGCACCAGGTAATCCCGTGCACCGAGGACGGCTCGTACGGGAAAAAAGGCTTTGTCACAGATGTGATGGCAGAACTGATGCGGGACACCAAGTTCGACGGGGTGTACACCTGCGGGCCCGAGATAATGATGTACAAGGTAGTCCAGATGGCAAACTCGAAGAACACTTTCGTTGAGGCAAGCCTTGAGCGGATGATGAAGTGCGGGATTGGAATGTGCGGCAGCTGCTGCATGGACGATATTCTGGTGTGCCATGACGGGACTGTCTTTGACGGAGAGTTTCTTGCAAAGAGCAAGGAATTCGGGCACACCCACAGGACCAAGTCAGGCATTCTGGAAAACTACTGATCAAACTGCCCAATTGAGCCAAATTCGCCGCTTCAAAGCCTGATCGCACCTAAAGGTTTAAAATAAATGAACAGAGAATTCGCTAAGAGAGCAATGGGGCACCCGAAGATTGTACTGACTGCAGATCGAACCTTAATGTCAAATTACCGCGGAATTTCGCTTGCGACGTTCTTTGGCTGCGCGCCGGCAATTGACCCAAACCGTGACAAGAACAGCTTTTGGTACAAGATTCTGAAAAACCAAGTAACGCCAAGAATTCTGTTTGATTTTATCTGTAAACCAATCCCGCACACAAACGGAGTTGCAAACTATGCGCCATACGGACTGCGAAAGGTAGAGGCCGGACTTCTCCGTGACGGTTACAAGCGCGAGGACGTGGTAGTGGCACACCCGGATTTTGTGGGGCAGTTCATCGGACCTGAAACCGAGGTGGTGGGAACATACGAGATGGACCCGCTCGGAATGGGGCCAGTAACAATGACTTTCACATACGGCAGAAAGCAAATGTCGTATGACGAATTTTACAACAGGGACCTTCACATGAAAATTAACGAGGCAAAGAAAAAGAACGGAAGCAAGGCCCGAGTAATTGCGGGCGCGTCCGGAACATGGCAGTACAACTATGATCCTGCAAAGATAGAGGAGTACGGCCTGTATGCCATACTGGAAGGGGAGCTTGGGGGGATTGCGCCGGAAATTGACGGACACGCCGGACGATTCTTTGACTATCTGATTAACAACGAGTTTGACAACATGAATCCGTTTAGGAAGAAAAGCGACTTCAAGGTCGACATCAAGGAATTCAAACGCGACGACAAGACGTACCACGGAAGGTTTGTCAACTTTTGGGACAGGCCGGAACTCGAAGACATTCCAGACATAGTGGAGCCAAGCATGCACGGAATGATTGAGGTGATGCGAGGATGCGGACGCGGATGCAAGTTCTGCGACGTGACACTGCGTTCCCTGAGATACTACTCGCCAGAAAAAGTAAAGCGCGAAATCGAGGTCAACATCAAAAAGGGCGGACTGAGAAACGCGTGGATTCACAGCGATGACATTTTCGTTTACGGAATGGATCCTAGGACAAACAAGCAGATGGAGCCAAACAGGGAGGCACTGGAGGAACTCTTCACAGCTGTAATGTCAACTGGAATATACCACACCAATCCGACACACGGAACACTGGCAGGAGCTATAGCGGACGAAAAACTGATTCCAAACCTGTCTAGAATAATAAAGTCCGGCCCGACAAACCTGACTGGAATCCAGTGCGGATTTGAAACCGGCAGCCTTAGACTGATTGGAAAGTACGCAGACCGAAAGCTTGCGCCATACAAACCAGAGGAATGGCACTGGGTCGTAAAGGAGGGAGTAAAGACGCTAAACGAGAACTATTGGGTTCCGGCATTTACGCTAATCATGGGACTTGACAACGACGAGACCCCGGAGGACTCGTGGGAGACAATATCCCTCATATCAGAACTTGAGCGAGAGCAGCCAGACGCGATGTTTACTGCGACCCCGCTTACGTTTGTGCCAATAGGACTGCTGGAAAAATCCGAGTTCTTTAACATTGGAAACGAGATGGACCCGGCACAGCTTGGAGTGATGTACAAGACCTGGCAGCACAACTTCAAGTACGGAATCCAGAAATTCATGACAAAGACAGGAAGCCACGGCTCCGCGCAGAAGAGCTTCTTTAACTTGATTGCAAGATCCCTTGGAGGAGTCCCGCTTGGCGCAATGGAAAGGTACGCAAGAAGAAAGGGCCCAGAGCATGAAAAGGTAATTGAGAAAATCAAGGCACAGTACTGGTAAACACATAAATTCAAAGCAAAAAGCATTCTAAAACATGCCAACACACGGATCGATTACAAAAGCAGGAAAAGTAAGAGGCCAGACACCAAAAGTCGAGGGCCGCAAAAGAATCAGCCTTTCATCAAGTCTGAGAAACAAGAGCAATTTTAAAAAGAGATTCACACTGCACAGAACTCCTGGACAAAACAAGCCGGGACAAAGAAAGAGAAAACGATAAGCGTTTCATTTCTGTAAAAAATCCAACTTTCAATTAAAAATTTTCAACCCATTTTGCTAGAAATACATTGTTGTGCAAACTGAACACACAACGATTTACCTGATATTGTGTGGTGGTATGATCGGCCAAGCTGTCGCCGACAAGGCTACGTTCTATCTAGCGTCGGTCTTAAGCTTGCCAATTTTTTTGCCAGTATGATTTCTACGCGCCGGTTATATCGGATGCATATCTAGTGGAATAATCCGAGGAGTCATTTGGGTAGTGTTTACCCGGGTGATCGAAAGTTGGGACGTGCAAATCCCCAACTTCCGAATCATCAATTCCAGGTGAACGGAAATTCAATCAGTTGCGTTTTATCGAATCTGTCCGGAGTGATACCATGTCGTGCATTTGCCATGAATGTAAAATCATGTTCTTTTCCCAGGCGGGATTGGAAGTACACAATCAACAGGCGCATAAGAAAGAAGAAAAGGACAACCGGATCCTGGATTCGTTTGCATGATCATCTCATCTTTATTTTTTTGACATATCAAAGCGTCCTTATTGTGCCGCATTCTGGTACAGTGTGACTTGTCAGAACCTCAAAAGGAAACAGAATATCTGGACGAGACCTACGACGATGAGGCAAAACCGGAAGGGTCTCAAAAGGAGACCGAGTACCTGGACGAGACCTACGACGACGACACAAAACCTGACAAATAGGCTGATCCGTATCTTATGGATTGTTCCCAAATATCATGCCGAACAATGCGCGTCCGCCAAATATTGCGGCAACTGAGAGGCCCAAATTCAGCAGCGCGTTTAGTGCCATCAGTCCGTATTTTGCATTGCTCAGAAAACCATGCGTGTCAAACGCGACAGCAGACATCGTAGTGAGAGATCCGCAAAAACCAAACGCAATCAGCAGCGCATACTTTCCGTCAAGGTGCCACTGCTGCGATATTACCGCAAATGCTCCGAGAATGAAACTGCCAAGCACGTTTACTGCCAGGACATTTGCCTGCAGTGCCCCGAGATATGTTGGGACCAAAATCATCTTGTATCTTAGGAATGTCCCTGCGACTCCGCCTATCGCCAAAAATGCCAATTCGATTATTTTCATGTCTACCATTTGCTCCTTTGTTTTGGTAGACATTATCAGAGTCAGACTCGGTTTAGGTCACTTGACCTGGGCTAATGTCATAGCCTGGTCTGGGTGCGACGTTCTGTTTTTTATATTTTGCCTGCCTGAATCGCAATGCTTCAACTGCAAAGCACTAAATGCGGTGCAAGCTCATCACACATCATGAGATGCGAGAACTGTGGCGAGGTTTTGAAGGAGCCTGCGCCAGACACAACAAACGGCAAAACCCATTCAATTCGTTGGGTTTGTGATAACTGCGGTCAGACGCATACCCAGACAATAGCCGTTTAGCTCTAAAACACCATCCGCACTCATGATTCGCTCAAATTAATTTGAGGTCGTGATTTTACTATATGTTATGAGGATCATAAGGTGCGATGAAGGTGTGCAAAGTGTGCAAGAAGGAATTCGATGGCACCCATCGCGACGTCTGCTCGTGGCAGTGCGATGAAAAGCGCTTAAAGTCGCTCCGGGAGAAACTCGACGAATCCGTAAAGGCCGATAAAGGCCATACAGAAAATCTCGGCATGTGACTCGGATGATGGCCGCCTGAGGTGGGGTTTTTTGCACGTTGGCGCCTATTTTTCAAATTCCGAAATCTAGATCATGCTTTTATTGCCAAATCGCACGTTTAGGACATGGTAGTCAACATCGGAATTTCAGACGCCAACAGAAAGGGCGTAAACCAAATTCTAAACGGCATTTTGGCAGACCAATACGTGCTGTACACCAAGACTAGAAACTATCATTGGAACGTCACTGGCATGCAATTCAATGACCTGCACAAGTTCTTTGAATCGCAATACACCGCATTGGATGCATCAATAGACGCAGTTGCCGAAAGAATTCGCTCCCTTGGGGGAATGACTACTGCAACCCTTGCCGAATTCTCAAAAAATTCCAGACTAAAAGAGCACCCTGCCAAATACCCTGACGCAAAGGTGATGATCTCAAACCTGGTAGCTGACCACGAAACCACAATACGAAATCTCAGAAAAGACGTTGACGCCTGCGACAAGAAGCACCATGACGCCGGAACTGCCGATTTTCTTACGGGGCTGATGGAAGATCATGAAAAGATGGCTTGGATGCTGCGCGCATTCTTGGACAAGTAACTATTTCCAAACTTGATGGAAATGTTCACGTGGCAATGCGTTATGCATCTTTTATTTTTGATTTGACTTTTTGTATTACTTCGTCCGGAATGGCAGTCATTTTGTGCGCATCTTTGGCATGTTCTGATATTTTCTGGAACAACTCATTTTCATCCTTGGCCGTTACTGCCCATGCGCATCCGTCTACAACATCGCCACACGAGAATTTTTTTGCCATGTTTTTGGTTCACGCGCTTTAATTTAAGAGTCTCTTGGCTGTAATCTCTTTTTTTATGCTGAAAAATAGAAAAACCATGGGCATCTTTGAAAGGCTATAGATCATTAAACTCGATCTCCTGTTGCCAAAATTCACATACCAATACCTTTAATTAGGTATTGTACGGTACAATACGGTATGGTAGATGAAATGAGATTAGATAGTCTTGACGGCGTAGGCCCAGTCACGACAAAGAAGCTAAGCGACGCAGGAGTTCACAATATTATGGATCTGGTTGTACGAGGTCCTGTGGATATTTCCGAGATCACTGGCATGGATAGGGAAGCAGCAGAAAAAATTGTAACTAAAGCAAGACAAACAATGGTTGAGCAGGGACTGATCACAAAAGATTTTGTCACCGCAACTGAAATTTACAAAAGAAGACTAGACATTGGCAAGATAGCGACCGGAACGGAATGCCTCGACATGCTGTTTGACGGCGGAGTCGAAACCCAGGCGCTAACCGAAGTCTACGGCGAATTTGGCTCAGGAAAGACACAGTTCTGTCTTACAATGTGCGTTAACGTTCAAAAAAGTAAAGAAGAAGGAGGTCTCGGGGGCGGAGTATTGTACATTGATACTGAAAACACCTTCAGACCAGAAAGAATCGTATCTATAGCAAAGGCAAAGGGACTTGATCCTGAAAAAGTGCTGGACAACATTATTGTTGCAAGGGCATACAACAGCGCTCACCAGACACTGATCCTAGAAGAGGCAGGACCAATCATAGAGCAACACAACATAAAGCTAATCGTAGCCGATTCAGCAGTGGGACTGTTCAGATCAGAATACCTTGGACGTGGAACCCTATCTGACAGACAGCAAAGAATAAACCGATTTGTACACTTGCTTGTCAGAACTGCAGAGACATACAACTGTGCAGCAATTGCAACAAACCAAGTCATGGCATCTCCTGACGTGTTCTTCGGCGACCCAATCCGCGCAATCGGAGGAAACGTAGTTGCTCACACTAGCACCTACCGAGTATACTTCAAAAAGTCCGGCAAAAAGAGAATCGCAAGAATGGTCGACAGCCCGCATCATCCAGAGCAAGAGGTAATCTTTACTGTTACTGAAGCCGGTGTTGCAGACCCAGAAGAAGAAACAAAAAAGAAGAAAAAATCGGAAGACTCTGACTAAGTCTTAAAATAAGGGCTTCCAACCCATTTCTTTATGACTACAAAGAAGCCATCT
>SCVO01000109.1 GCA_004322465.1 Candidatus Nitrosotenuis sp. | reverse complement strand
AACCCACGAACCCCTAAAGGAAGGGATTTCTTATTTTTGATCTTGAGTCCCTCTCGGTTGGCCGGGCTTCGATACCTCTGCAAATGCATTTTTCAAATCTGAGTATATAACTGATATAGTAACAAAACGCGCAAATTTTTCACCGTCGGTGTAAAATTTACAGAATTTTTGGTCTATTTTCAAGAAACTAAAAAGCTTATTACTGGTTTATTTCAGATTTGATTTGTGGTAACAACAGCAGAAGCAAAAAACATGAGAAACAAAATCGACATAGAAGGAACAGTCGAAAGAATGGAAGAGCCACGAACAGTTAATCTCAAAATGGGCGGAACTACAGAGGTCTGCAATGCATTTTTAGTTGACTCGGCAGGAGAAATCAAACTCACTCTTTGGGGAGACGAGATCACCAAGGTAAAGAACGGCTCCAAGATCCTAATCAAAAATGGATACACCAACACATTCAAAAATGAAGTTTCTCTTGGAAAAGGAAAATACGGCGAGCTAATAATCAAAGAATATTAGACAAAATTAGAAGAACGGTTTTTTCTATAATCAATTATCATTATTATTATTCCAACTATAGTAGTTACAATCCCAACAATAAAAAAAGTTCCAGATGCGGCAAGCGGAAGGAGAGATTTGCCAAGCTGAGAGTTCGGATTGATTACAGATTTAGAATCATCCGGATTTTTTGTAAACATCATCACTATTGTGGTTGGCTTGTCACCCTTGTTTTCTACATTAAAATTGTAAACATCAGGTTTTGTTATAGCTAGCGTTTCAAAAAATACAGGTTGATTTGATTCGAACTTACCAAAATCATCACCATAAATGTTTGAAATAGAAATTGAGACAGCATCACCCATTTGCGGATCCATCACCTGAATTCCCCACAGGAGTGTTTTTGTCCCATCGGATGCATCAAACGAAAAGAACGCAGTTTCTCCAGGCTGAATTTGTGTTTTATCCGATACTTGATCAAATGCGTCTTTTAACACATCTGGAAGCAAAAACTCATCATTAGTCACACCAGAGCTTTGCAATATTGAAATTGCAATGGAAAACGAGATAATGAGCATTGCGACGCCGGCAAGCGAAACTATTATTCCTCTTTTCTTCATGTGCAACTCTGAATCAAATCACTGTTTTATAATACATGCATAGAAGGTTCAGGTAACAGGATTAGCGTCTTGACTTTTTCTTTGTTTTCTTGGTTGTTGGTGATTTTTTCTTTGCCGCTTTTTTGGTAGCAGTTTTCTTTTTTGGGGAGGACTTCTTCTTTGTGGATCTCTTTTTTGCAGATGCTTTCTTTTTAGATGCTGCCTTTCTTGCGGCTGCCTTTCTTTTTGCAGCTGCCTTTTTAGCTGCCGCCTTCTTTTTAGCTGCTGCTTTCTTTGCAGATATTCTTCTTTTTCTCGCAATCTGTTCTTCTAGCTTTTTTGATACCACATCCAAGACTTTACTGACACTTTGCTCCTTTTTGACTGCAATGTCAACGCGTTTTCTGAGTCGTTCAGAGTCGACGGTGCTTGTTTTTATTTGGTTTAGCAACACCGGCTTTGTTTTTGTTTGTTTTTGGATTTGATGTGAAGTCTTAGATTTTGATTTTTTGAAGCCTTCAATTACATTGATTAGTTTTTCCGCTGCATCTTGTCTTTGTTTTGTCTCCTCTTCCAACTCCTGAATTTTCTGGATGATCTGAGCAAGTCTTTCTGCAGCTATTTGTTTTGCGCCGTCGGTTTCAGCATTCTGCAGATCCATTTCTGCCTGATCTTTTGCGGCAACTTCTTGAGTCAGGCGTTCTTGTGCAGCGGAGGCAAGCCTCTCAAGGCTTTCCTTTCTTGCCTGAACATGACTAAATTCGGCATTAATTTCGCCTAGTTTACCCTTAGAATCCTCCAACCTGCGTTCGACAGACGACAGTCCGGATGACGATCGCCTAGCCAGAGAAACTGCCTGTTTTAGCATTTTTTCTTGCAGTCTTCGCTGTTTTGAGGCATCTAGTTTTTCCTGTTTTAGCTTTTGCGCCAATTTAGCTAACGAGGTCAATGAGACTAATCGCATTTGATTATCGATAAGGTATTACTATAATCAGTATTTGACTTGTAAGTTAAGAATTTTAACACTCGATCAATGTGGTTTGGTGTTTTTCCAGATGAATTAATTAATTTGCACTTGTTTGTGAGTCTATGGAGTTCCATCCATCACAAGTGCCAATTGTAAAAACATTTACCGCAAAAGATGAAAGGGACGCATCCAACTTTGCATCCGAGATGGTAAGACTCGGTTTTGAAAATCAGAAAGGAGGATACAAAGTATTAATGCCAAAACAAAAAGACTTGGCAAAGAGAATAGGATTCATCGTAACCACTGAGATCAACTACATGCTAAGGCAGACAAAACAAGAGAGAAACATAAGATACTGGACGTATCACCATGACGCAGAAAATTATGCGATCGTATTGATCAGCCCCAGAGTCTTTGATGAGCTAAACTTGTGATTTTGTGAAAAACTCGTTGAGCTTTACTTTTTTGCTCACCAGATTTGCAATTATGATTCCAAAAACAGTTCCGCCAAAAATATCCATTGGATAGTGTTCTAGGACATAGACTCGGCTAATTGACTCCAGAACAGGAAACAGCCAGATCAGGTATCGTCCTCTTGGGAATCTTTCGGATAAGGCATAGCCAATAACAAAGGCCACAATCGCGGCACGCGTTGCATGCCCGGATGGGAATGAGCCATTTGTTCCAATAACAAAGGTGTCTTGGCCTATAGCGTATGGGAATTTGGACCCCAGAAATTCCAAGTCTGGACGTGGGCTATCTATCACATATCCCTTAAAGTACCCAGACGCCAAGGTTCCAATTACTATACACAGCAACAGGGTAATTCCTATCCTTCGAGTCTTTCGTATTATGGCAAGTATGATGCTCAGGAGCAGAACAGATATGACGTTGCCCACTTCGGTGATGCCCCACATGAAGAGATCCACGGTAGGGTTTCCCGCGATTGACTGAAAGTACAGTATGACTGACCTATCAAAGTCGGAGGTAATTTTTTGATGCACTAGAACTGACATTATAACAAAGGCCAGCAGAAGTAGAAAAAACGGCCTTGATCTAACATCAAACAACCAATTTTTCAATTATAGTGCACCCAGACACGACATTTTTAATTTATCTCAAAGCGCCTAACCATATCGTACTGTAAATTGTTTTGCAGTAGAGGCTCTGATCGGCTGAAAGATTTTAAGTTGGCAAAAAAAGATAATGAATGTGAAGATTCTAACCCTTGACGATTTCGACCTAAGGGGGAAGACGGTTCTTTTGCGCGTAGATATGAATTGCCCTATTGATCCTGTAACCGAGGAGATTTCAGGGTCTAAAAGAATCGAAGAGGTAATTGAAACAATCAAGGCCCTAAGTGCTGCAAAAGTTGTTGTCGTGTCGCACCAGGGGCGAGTTGGAAACACGGACTATGTCGGAATGGAGCAGCATGCAAAAATTTTGGAAAAATTACTTGGTAAAAAAATTATTTACGTTCAAGATGTCATTGGCTCGCTTGCGCAGTCTGAAATAAAAAAAATGAAAGATGGCGACATCATGTTGCTGGATAATTTGAGATTTTGTGCAGAAGAAAATTATGAATTTTCTCCAAAGGACGCGGCCAATACAATAATGGTAAAAAGACTCGGCAAGCTTTTTGATTTGTGCGTCTTGGATTCATTTCCAAGCGCACACAGGTCTCACCCATCTCTTGTCGGATTCGCGTATGTGATACCGGCATGTGCTGGAAAAATTGTAGAGCGGGAGGTACGAAAGCTAGACGAGATATTAACAGTTGCAAAGGCGCCTCACGTCATAGTCCTCGGAGGCTCCAAAGTAACTGACAGATTGGAGGCAATCAAGATGCTCATAAAAAGAGGCAGGGCAGACCAGATTCTCTTAACCGGCCTAATAGGCAATGTTTTCATGCGCGCACAGGCACGAATCAAGTACCCACTTGGAATCAAGGGGGAAGAAGAGGCAGTTGCAAAGGCGCACGCCCTGATGGGAGAATATCCAGATGTTTTCTTCACCCCAGTCGATGTGGCAATAAGCAAAGACGGTGAAAGGCATGAGCTTGACGTCAGGGATCTAACCAAGGGGGACCAGATCTACGACCTGGGTCCAAAAACAATCGAGCATTATTCCAGAATAATATCAAGTGCAGGAACTGTTTTCATCAGCGGACCTGCAGGATTTTTTGAAAAAGAAAAATTCAGCTACGGTACAAAATCTCTCCTAGAGGCAGTTGCAAACTCGATGGCGACAACCATAGTGAGCGGCGGACACCTCACATCAGCACTCAAAAAATATGGACTGGCAGAAAAGATAACCCACATCAGCACTGCTGGCGGGGCGTTGGTGCTATACCTGACTGGAGAAAAGCTTCCGATGATCCAGACGCTGGAAAGCGCCGCTCAGAGATACAAATCTAGATAGATGCCTTGCACGAGGGGCATATCCTCGATTCTGATTTTCCAATCGGGGATTCAGCGTTGCATGAATTGCATTTTACTTTTTCCACATCGTCAAATAATTTGAAATACTGAGTGGTAAAGTTTTGCGCGATGTTCCGCATCAGTCCAGCATCACACAGATCTGTGAAATATTTTTCCATGTCATCTATCAGAAGGGATTTGTCTATCGCATTATTTTGCTTCAGTATTTCAAATATCTCATCATTTGTGAATCTAATGTCTGGGTTGTTGTACTTTTCAAAAATCACTTTTCGTATTTCTAGCGAAATGTCAGCCAAGGTAACTCCTAGTAGAGTGCCGAAGCCTCTTGCTTTAGAGCGTCTGCGTTTGTGTCGTTTAGGTGGTTTGCAAGGTACGTGTAGATTGCATATTTTAGCACTTTAAGTGACAAGAGAGCGCATTTTATTCTGACTGCCTGAAGGTTTTGCAGGCCAAGCTCGCCTAGGATGTCGTCTTTTTGTATTTTTTTGACATCATCGATGGTTTTTCCTTTCACAATTTCAGTCATGACAGAAGAGCATGCCATGCAGATGGCACATCCCCTCCCATGAAACTTGATGTCAGATACCTTGTTGTCGTTAATGTTCATGAAAATGTCAATAGAGTCTCCGCACAACGGGTTGCTGTCATGGTATGTTACGTCCGGATTTTCAATTTTTCCAAAGTTGCTTGGGTGCCTTGAATACTCCACGATCATCTCATGGTAAATGTCGGCATTGCTGCTCATAGTTTGAACAACCTCGCAGCCTTTTCAAGCGATTTTATCAGAACGTCGACTTCTTCTTTGGTGTTGTAAATGTAAAAGCTGGCACGTGATGTTGCGGCAACATCTAGTCTTTCCATTAATACCTGTGCGCAGTGGTGCCCTGATCTAATCGCAACTCCCTCTTCATCTATTATAGTCGCAAGATCATGTGGGTGGATGTCTGCAAAGTTAAACGATATTACGCCACCTCTCTTTGAAATGTCCTTCGTTCCGTAAATTTTGAGCCCCTTGATTGCAGACATTTTTTCAAGCGCATATTTTGTTATCTCGATTTCATGATTCCTTACAAAGTCCATTCCCAAATTGCTCAGATAATCGAGTGCCGCCGAAAATCCAATCACGTCTGCGATGTTTGGCGTTCCGGCTTCAAACTTGTATGGCAAGTCATTCCAAGTTGTCTCATATTTGTGAACCTCGCGAATCATGTCACCTCCGCCGTGGAATGGTGCCATCTTTTCTAGTATTTCCTTTCTAACCCACAGAATTCCCACGCCTGTAGGGCCCAGCATTTTGTGTGCGGAAAATGCAAAAAAGTCACATCCAAGACTGGATAGATCAACTTTCATGTGAGGAACAGACTGTGCACCGTCAACTAGCACCTTTACCCCTGCCTTTTTGCACTTTTGCATCACTGCAGGCATGTCAGTTATGGTACCAAGTACGTTTGACATCTGGCTTATGGCAACAAGCTTTACTTTGCCGGTTGCAAGGTACGTGTCAAGCTGGTCTAGGAGCAGCTCTCCGTCATCGTTTACGCCAATGTACTCTAGCTTGGCACCCTTTTCTTGTGTCAACAGTTGCCATGGGACGATATTGCTGTGATGTTCGTATTCGGTTGTAACTATAATGTCGCCTTCCTTTACGTTCTGGCGGCCCCAAGTGTATGCCACAAGATTAATTGCCTCAGTCGTGCCACGGACAAAGATTATTTCTTGCCTGTCTTTGATGTTGAGAAACTGGGCAACCTTATCGCGAGTCACCTCGTATGCCTCAGTTGCCTCCTCTGCAAGCGCGTGGACCGCACGATGAATGTTTGAATTGTGATTTGTGTAAAAGTCTGAAATTGCATTGATTACCTGAATTGGTTTTTGTGCAGTCGCCGCATTGTCAAAGTATACTAGCTGCTTGTCGTTTCGCACCTTTCGTTTTAGAATGGGAAAGTCGTCTCGAATTTTTTCAACAGAAATTGCAGTCTGCATTGCTATACCTCAACGTAAATCTCGTTTTGATCTATTTTAACATTGTACGTCTTTAGCGGTTCCTCTGCAGGAGGATTCTGTGGCTTGCCGTTCTCCAAATTAAAAACAGAAAGATGTAGTGGGCACCTTACTCCCTCGTCGCTAAGAAATCCCGAGGTGAGATCTGCTTCGGCGTGCGTGCAGATTCTGTCGGTAGCATATATCGTTCCGTTTAGGTTTGTTATGAGAAGTCGTTTTTCGTTGTGATCAAAACTGAACATTTTGTTATTTCCAACTTGGTCTTTAGTGCATGCTTTAATCCAGCTTGCCAAGATGTTCACCGGTACTTGTAGTGGGTTTCAAGCTGGTCTGCTTCTTTGTATCGTACTTCCTCTACTTCCACTATTGACTTTAGCTGCTCGTCGGATTTTATTACTAGGTCTCTGTTCTGCCACTTTGATTCTATCAGGTACGAGATCCACGCCCTTACTTGGTATGACATCACTCTTGACATTGGCTCGAGGAATCCCTCGACGATTATTTTTTCTGCCTCAGAGCGGTCAAGGCATCTAGCGCCGAGATAGAAGATCTGCTCCTCATCTATTTGCGCAACAGATGCAGAATGAGTTGCCTTGACATCGTTTGTTAGAATTTCGAGTCCGGGAATCGCGTCAGACTTTGCGTCCTTGTCCAGTAGGATGGAGCGGCCAGACAGAAATGATTTTGATTTTGGTGCTGTCTCCAATATTTTGATCATTCCCTTGAACAATGATTTTGATTTGTTTTTGAGTACAGATCTTTGCACTACTTGTCCTTCGGTGGACGGTTGTTGGTGAATCAGATTTGCAGACAGGTCAAATGACTGCTCATTGTTCCCAAACACGACCTCTGCATCTTGGACGGATGCGCCGACGCCGTTGAGGTAATAATTGGTTCTGTATCTAGACAGCATCGAGCCAAACAGTCCAAGGTACGAGTTTATCTTTGCATCCTGAGATACAGTGCAGTTTCGTGTAGAAAAGCTGACCGCACTTTGATCCATTGCCTGAAACGATGTCAGGTGCAGATGGCTGTTTGCGTGCGCGTTAATTGTCATTAATTCCAAATATGCTTGCTGTTTGCTTGATTTTGGCGCGTAGAGCTCCTGTACGATGCTTGCCTTGCTGGACTCTTCCGCCACTATGATATTTTTTGATATTGTAGATGTTCCGTCAGGAGAAACTGACGCTACAACGTGGATTGGCTTTTCCAGAATTAGGTTTCTTGGAATTTTGATAAATATTCCAGAGTTAAATGCGGCGTTATTTAGTGCAGTATACTTGTCCTCGTGCGGGTTGCTCGATTCGAGTACCTTTCGAACGGTATCGCCATCCATCTTTATTGCATCGTAGATTGATGTTACTATCAGTCCCTTTGATTTTATTTCCTCTGGGACGTGGATTCTAAAAATGTTAGAGCCAATCTGTATGATGTGTATTTCCGATTCTAATTCCTGGAGTCTTGGCTTTAGTGAGTCAAATATTGCGTTCTCTGAGTTTACGGACAGCGATACCTGCGCAGGATCCATTCTCTTTGCGTCGGTGTACTTGTTGTATAATGGAGACACCTCAGGCGGCAAGGTCTGATATATGGTAAAAGAATTTTTTCGGTATTGTTTTAGCCAGTCTGGCTCGCTCTTTGACGCCGATATATCATCGACGTGAGTTGTTGTGATTGTTGATAGTGCTTGCATGGCCGTTCAAAAAGGAAAGGTAGGAGTTTATCCTACAGAGTCGTCCATTTCTAGTTTTATGAGTCTGTTTAGCTCTACTGCATACTCCATTGGAAGCTCTTTTGTGAATGGCTCCATGAATCCGTTTACAATCAGGGTAAGCGCCTCTTCTTCGGTGAATCCCCTAGTCATCAGATAGAATATTTGCTCGTCTCCAATTTTTCCAACGGTTGCCTCGTGGGTAACGGTTGCATCTTCTTGGTTGATCTCCATGTATGGATAAGTGTCAGTCTTCGACGTATCGTCTAGTAGTAATGCGTCGCATCGAACGGATGCCTTTACGTTTTTTGCGCCCTTTGCGACATGGAGTAGTCCCCGATATGTTGATCTTCCGTTTAGTCTGCTTACTGATTTGGATGTGGTTCTAGATGTTGTATCGGATGCCAAATGTACCATTTTTGCACCAGTGTCTTGGTGTTGGCCTTTTCCTGCAAATGCAATTGATAGGGTTTCGCCGTGTGCATGTGGTTCAAGCAGATAGATTCCAGGGTACTTCATTGTGATTTTGCTTCCAATGTTTCCGTCAATCCATTCCACCTTTGCCCCCTCATACGCATATGCTCGCTTTGTTACCAAATTGTAGACATCGCTTGACCAGTTTTGGATTGTAGTGTATCTTAGTTTGGCATCTTTGTGTGCAACCAATTCCACCACTGCAGAGTGCAGCGATTCTGATGAATATACAGGTGCAGTGCATCCTTCGATGTAGTGTACTTCTGATCCCTCGTCGGCTATAATCAGAGTTCGTTCGAATTGTCCGATGTTTTCTGCGTTAATTCTAAAGTATGCTTGTAGTGGCATGTCAACTTTGACTCCAGGCGGGATGTAGATGAAAGAGCCACCACTCCACACTGCAGAGTTTAGTGCTGCAAATTTGTTATCCTCCGGTGGAATTACTTTGCCGAAGTATTTTTTGAAAATCTCAGGGTGCTCTCGTAGTGCGGTTTCAGTGTCAAGGAAAATCACTCCTTTCTTTGCCAGGTCCTCTCTTAGGGAATGATATACAACTTCTGATTCGTATTGTGCGCCTACTCCTGCAAGGAATTTCTTTTCTGCCTCTGGAATTCCTAGCTTGTCAAATGTTTTTTTGACGTTTTCTGGAACATCGTCCCAGCTTTTCTCGCTTTTCTCAGAAGCCTTTGCATAATAATAGATATTTTGAAAATCGATTGCGCCAAGATCTGGGCCCCACTGTGGCATTGGCTTTTTCATGAAAACATCGTAGGATCGTAACCTGAAATCAAGCATCCATTGCGGTTCGTTTTTGAGCTTGCTGATTTCTATGACAGTTTCTCTTGTCAGTCCTTTTTTTGCAAGATGGACGTACAGTTCGGTTGAATCTTTAAAATCATATTTTGAATAATCCATTTCAAGATTTTCTGTCGTCATACAATACAAAACTCCGTTATGTTATAAATAGATTTTACATTGATTACTAGTTGTTCGGCGGAGTAGGTATAGCTAACATAGCTTAAGCTAATGAAAAAATATTTTTCATTGCGTCAAATGCGCCAGACACAGTGTGCACGTCTGCAATTTTTGTTTGCACGTTAAATTTTTTCAGCTCCTCTGCGGTAAACGGTCCGATTGCAACGATCTGAATTTTTTCCAAATTTTTCATAAGATCTTTTTTATCGCACATGTGAGACATGATTTCAAAGAACCCCTGAACTGAGGATACGCTAGTGTATACAATGCCGTCTATTTTGTTTTGCAAAAACAATTCTGTGAACTCTTTCCACTGGGAGTGATCAGAGAACGCTTTCACGTCATAGAGATAGATTTCCTTCACCACAAGCCCGATTTTTTCCAAAAGGTCTGCCAAGAATTCAGTGGATGCGCCACTCCTAGGTATGATTACTTTTTTTCCAACGGCGTTTAGTCGGGTAAATGACTCGCCCACGCCAACTGACGAGTATCTGCTTGGCATGTGGTTTACCTTGATTCCCTCGGATTCTAGTGCCTCCTTTGTCTTTGGGCCGACCGCAACCACTATGGTGTTTGCAACTGCCAGCTGCAGTTCGTGGTGCTTAGAGTTGTTTTTTGCAACATCAAACAGCAGTTTTACCGCCTTTGGGCTCATAAACACGGAATAATCAGGATTAAACTCTTTGATGGAATCTAAAAAGTCGCTTGCAATTTTGTCTCCCTTGCTGACCAGCTCTATGGTAGGAAGAGGTATCGGGACTACGTTTTCTTGTGACGCAAGTTGGATGAACTCCTTTGCGTCTTCTTTTGTTCTTGTGATCGCTATTGTCTTTCCTGAAATCATTTTCTCCAACCAACTATTTTGTGTAGTTTTACCACATTTCCTATTATAATTATTGAGGGCGGCGTGATCTTGTTTTGCTTTATCTTTTTCTCGATGTCAGACAGAGTACCAACAACCAATCGGTGACTTTCGGTAGTGCCGTTTTGAATTACCGCGACTGGCGTGTTCTTGGCCAGCCCTCCTGCGATTAGTGATTTCGATATAGTGCCGATTCTCGACAGGCCCATCATTATGACAATGGTTTCAACTGATTTTGCAAGCTGCTTCCACTTTACTGCATCCTTGGTTTTTTCTGGGTCCTCGTGCCCGGTGACAAACACGACAGACGACGAATATTTTCTATGAGTCAGCGGGATTCCAGAATAAATTGCAGAACCGATTCCAGATGTTATGCCGGGGACGATTTCGAACTTTACTTTGTATTTTCTCAGGTACTCTGCTTCCTCTCCACCCCTCCCAAAGATGAATGGGTCTCCTCCCTTTAGACGGACCACGCTTTTGTTTGACTTTGCATATTTTACCATCAGGTCATTTGTGCTGTCCTGGTGCTTGTAGTCATCTCCAACGTCTCTGCCAACGTAGACTTTTTCTGCCCTTTTCGGAATCATTGCAATGATTTTTTTGCTTACCAGCCTGTCATACAGGACCACGTCTGCGGATTTTATCAGATCTACTGCGCGTAGCGTGATCAGTTTCGGATCTCCAGGTCCTGCCCCAACTAAGTACACTATTCCAGTCATTTGTTCCATTCCTCCAGCTTTTCTCTCCAGTCTACGGCGAGCTCATTTACACCTTTTTGTATTAATTCCTCTGCGACTGACTTGCCCAGCCCACATGGATCGGTCCTTGAGCCAGTCTGCTGTACTATTATTGATTTTGTTCCGTCAATCGAATATGCCACCACGACAAGACTCATGCCGGAGCCGTTGACTTGCGCGTGTGCGCCAACTGGGAACCGGCATCCAGATTCGACAAACGTTGAAAGCGCACGTTCTGATTCCACAGCTGTTCTGGAATCAGGATCCTCAATTGTCTTTAGCATGGCCAAGGTTTCCTTGTCGTCGGTTCTGCAGATGATACCGAGGGCACCCTGTCCGGGGGACGGTGGAAAGTCAACTGTCGACAGTTTAGAATGATTCACGTCAATTCCAATTCGGTTTATTCCCGCCTGTGCAAGGACTATGCCGTCAAATTTTCCGTCCTGTACTTTTTTTATTCTTGACTCGACATTACCTCGGATAGGCCGCACGTCAAGGTCTGATCTTTTTCTTTTTACCTGCACTGCACGCCTCAGACTGCTTGTACCTATTATGGAGTTTGCGGGAATTGTTTCTAGCGTGTGGTTGTTTTTTGATATGAAGATATCGTTTACTTGTTCTCTTTTTGGAACGCATCCAAGGATCAGATTGTCCATCAGTATGGATGGGACGTCCTTTAGGCTATGCACCGCAAAATCTACCTCGTGGTTCGCTACCGCCTTGTCAATTTCTTTTTCAAAGATTCCCTTTTGGTCTATTGTGAATAGCGGCCTTGCGTCGGTGTCGCCCTTTGTCAAAATTGTCCTCACTTCATAGTCGCAGTTGGGGTTATTTTTTTTAAGTTCAGATACGACCCAGTTTGTTTGGGATATTGATAGCTGGCTGCCCCGAGTACCAAGAACGTATTTTTTCAATTTTTCACCATTTTTAACGCGTGCCTGTATGCATCAATTGTTTTTTCAATGTCATCAGCAGTGTGCGAATACGAAAAAAAGGCAGTCTCAAACTGAGACGGCGGAATGAATATGCCTTGCTTTAGCAAGTGATGGAAGAATTTGTGGAATTTCTTAGTGTCTGATTTTTTGGACGTCTTGTAGTCAGTTACAGGTGAGTCAGAAAAGAAGATTTGAAACATTGAACTGATGTGGTTTAGTTGGTGCGGGATTCGCATGTCGTCGGCAAGTTCGCTTATTGTTCTGGACAACACGTTGCAGTGTTCTTCGAGCTTTGGATAGATTTTGTTTTTTAGCGACATCATCGTGTTGATTGAACTTATTCCAGCCGCAACTGAGACGGGATTACCAGCAAAGGTGCTTGCCTCGTAAACCTTGCCATTCGGTGCAAGTTGATCCATTATGTCGCGTCTGCCTCCAACTGCAGATATTACAAATCCATTGCTAAGTGCCTTGCCAAGGGTCGTTATGTCAGGAGTGACTCCAAAATACTTTTGCGCGCCTCCAACTCCCAGTCGGAATCCAGTCACTATCTCATCAAAGATCAGCGGAATGCCATGCTGTTTGGTGATTTTTCTCATTTCTTTGAGGTAGTTCTTTTGCGGTAGCACCAGTCCCATGTTTGCAAGTACTGGCTCAACAATCACTCCGGCAATGTCTTTGTTTTTTGTTATTACAGATTCCAGTTGCTCGATGTTGTTGTATTGTACTACCAGAGTATTTTTTGAAAAATCTTCAGGCACTCCGTCTGAAATTGAGATCCCGCTGTGCGCAGAACCGGAACCTGCCTTTACCAGCATCGATTCATGAGCCCCATGATAACACCCTTCAAACTTTAGAATTTTTTTCTTTTTTGTGATTCCCCTTGCAAGACGTATGGCAGTCATAGTCGCCTCAGAGCCGCTGTTCACCAGACGAACTTTCTGTATTGATGGATAATTTTTGATTATTAGTTTTGAGAGTTCAATTTCAAGTGAGGTTGGCGCCCCATACAGGGTTCCAATTTCTAGCTGCCTCCGTACTGCAGAGATTACCTCTCTATTTCGATGCCCGAGCAGTAACGCGCCATAGCCGTTGCAAAAATCGGTGTAACGGTTTCCATCCTCGTCCCAGATCGAGCTTCCTTGCGCTTTTTTTACGTAAAATGGATATGGTTCAAAGTATCTAACTGGGCTGCTGACGCCAGAAGGGATTACCTTCTTTGCCAGATTAAAGAGGCTTTTTGACTTTGACAATGATTTGGCATGATTTTTGTTCTTATTAATCGTAAATGATTCAAAATGAAAATTAGTTGCAGCCATACGGAATAGGCATAGTCAAAAATATCTAATTCTGTTTGGTTTTTCTATCTAAGATTCGCATTTGATGACAACATCGTCTTCACTGTTCTCAGATGTATTGCAAGAGTCGTTGTCGTCTCCACCATCAATTACATCGATGCCAGTCCCGCCAATCAATACGTCGTCTCCAGATTGGCCTTTGATGACGTCCGAACCATCGCCAGCATTAACGGAATCATTTCCTTCGTTTCCATACACAATGTCATCCCCATCGCCAGCTAGGATGCAATCGTTTCCTTTTTCGCCGAATATTATGTCGTCTCCACCAAGACCAATTATCAAGTCTGCAACACCGGTGCCAACAAGAATATCGTCGTCTTCTTTTCCAATTACTACGTTATAGGATGATTCTGGCTTTCCGCAGGCGTCAACCTCAACCGTTTGTGTTTGGCTAATGGCGTTACCAAATTTGTCTACGGCAGTCCACGTCACGATTGTCTTTCCAAGCTGGAACGAGTCTGGTGCGTCGCTTGTGACTTTTGGCGCAGTGTCAGTTAGATCTGTAACTACAGGAGTGCCCACAGGAACAGAGGTCGTTAGGGATACTGCGTCGATTATGATATTATCTGGAATGGTTAGTTTTGGTGCTGTAGTGTCTACTATTGTGACCTTTTGGGTCGCAGTGGAAGAGTTGCCTGATTCGTCAGTCGCAGTCCATGTCACTGTTGTCTCGCCAAGCGGGAACTTTTCTGGTGCGTCGCTTGTGACTTTTACTTGGCTAACAGAGTCCTGTGTTGCAGGAGTAGTTAATGATACGGTGTTATCTGCTGCAGATGTTGCCTCAGATGTTATATCACCAGGGGCAGTCAATGTTGGAGACGTGGTGTCGACTACGGTTACTTTTTGAATTGCAGTCGAGTTGTTTCCAGACGAATCGGTTGCAGTCCATGTCACTGTTGTCTCGCCAAGCGGGAACTTTTCTGGTGCGTCGCTTGTTACGGAGGATATTGTTACTGCGTCGGTTGCTGTGGCATCGCCTAATTTTACAACATTGTCATTTGCTGAAGTTGCCTCCACTGAGACATCGGACGGTGCGGTTATGGACGGAACGGTCGTGTCCACTATTGTGACCTTTTGGGTCGCAGTGGAAGAGTTGCCTGATTCGTCAGTCGCAGTCCATGTCACCGTTGTCTCGCCAAGCTTGAATGCTTCGGGAGCATCACTCGTCAACGAGGTAATATCCAAGATGTCTGAAACTACTGGAGTCGCAAGTGAGACAGAATTGTTATCATTACTTGTTGCCTCAACTGTGACATCAGATAATTTTGCAAACTTTGGCGGAACTGTATCGACTATCGTGATTTTTTGAGTTACAGTGTTAACATTGTTAGTGGTGTCCTTTGCGGTCCAAGTGACAATGGTTTCTCCTACTGGAAACTTTTCTGGTGCGTCGCTTGTTACGCTTGCCACTCCGACGTTGTCAGTTGCGACAGGCGTTTCCAGAGACACGGTGTTGTCTA
>SCVO01000108.1 GCA_004322465.1 Candidatus Nitrosotenuis sp. | reverse complement strand
TTTAGGCGCTTTAGCGCGTTTGCCATCTGGACTATTGCCATGCCGCTTGGGTTTGGGACATGGAATATGTCGCCTGCAAAAATCACAAAATCGACATGGTCCCTAATTGACGTGTCGACTGACTCGTTGAACGCACTGTAGATGTCGTTTTCCCTTTCCTCCAAACCATACTGCATCAGGCCCAAATGCGTGTCGGAAACGTGGGAAAATATCATCTCAATCAAGCAGCAGGTCTTTTTGGATCATTCCCTGTGTGGACTCTACTGCCACTCCGTTGAATTTTTTTGCATGCTTCCATTCGGACACTGCGTTCTTGTCGGAGCCGACGACCTTGTCCTTTACCTCCTCTATGTGCACTATAGCTGGAAGGTTCACCCACTGCCCTACAAACACCGCATCTCCTACGTTTAGCGAGGTCAGCTGCGTGATGAGGTCCTTGCTGATTGACTCTGCAGCTGATGATATCTGGTGCTGGTCGTCTTCCTGGACTATTTTCATTACCGCAAGCGAGCCCATCTGGCTAAGCACGTTTGGATCAATGTTTCGCGGCCTCTGCGATACGATGCACAGGCCGAGCCCGAACTTCCTTCCCTCCCTTGCGATTTTTGCGGCCCAGTACTTTGTGTGGGTGTCCTCTCCCTTTGGAATGAACACGTGCGCCTCTTCTATTATTACGAAAATCGGCGAATCAAATCTGTACCTTCTGCCCTCCTTGTTTTTGGAATTCTTTGCCATGAGCGCGGCCTTGCGGTCGTTTAGCAGTTCCTGAAAATAATATGCCAGTGCGACGTTTGCCTGCTTTTCTGACAGCTCTGATACGTTTAGCACGTTTACCCTGCCCTCTTTTATCAGCCCAAGCGGGTCCATTATGTCAGGATCTAGCACGTCTGCAAACCTGTGCCTTGCGTCGTCAATTTTGTCCTGGACCCTGTCTGCAGAATGCCTGTCGTCCTTTCTCTCCGGGTTTGAGCCAATCATTGCGACATTGTGGTCAAGCGCGTCCCAGAAGTTTTTTGCCTCTTTCACATCGTGCGTGAACGCCAGCCTGAGGATGCGGTGCTGGATGTCTGCGTTTTCGCGAATCTCTAAAACGTCCGAAAGCGTGGTTGAATCCAAAAGCCTCGGGTTGATTTTTGCGTCAATTACGTTGATCCCCGGTATGTGCAAGTCTGGATAGTCGTTGTGGTAATCGAAAATTATCAGAGTGCCGTCAAGCTTTGAAATCTGTTTTGCCAGCAGTGACACTAGGTTGCTTTTTCCCATCCCCGTCATTGCAAGAATGGCTAAATGCCGCGAGACAATTTTGTTCAGGTTGACCTTTGCCTCGATTTCAGAGTTTCTCAAAAGCGTCCCGATCTTTACCCATTCTTCTTTTTGCGGGCCGAAGATTGTGCCAAGGTCGTCCCCAGTCGCATTGATGACTGCGGTTCCGGGTATTGGCGGAATCGCGGGAAGGACGACTCTGCTTTTTTGCAGGTCTGTCAAATATCCGAGAATTGTTATTTTTGCAGTAAAGCTCTTGTCCCTGGAGTTTAGGTCTGCCACCTCCCTGCTCTCCACTGCCTCGTCGTAATTATGAATGTCATTTAGTGCCGCACTTGATACAAACGAGCGCTCGACCAGCCCCAAAAGCTTGCCGTCCTTTGAGTCAATCACGACGTACTCGCCAACCGAAAGCGGTCTTGCCGTCTGTGCCGTCACTGCAGTCGGCTTTGATTCTCCGATTACTACTCCAAGTGTCATGTCTTTCCTACCACTCCATTTTGGATTAGTGTCTTGGGGCGCATCACAGGAAAACTAACTTGCAGTGCTAAATAAATTCGAACATTCGTTACTCCTTGACAAGATCTGCATGTGAAAGAAAATTGGAAAAATCGCAACCGCAAAATCCGTAGCCTGCTGGAATAACTGGCATCCGGAAAAACGCAAAAAGCCAAACGCGGAATCCTTGAAAATCGTCAGAATTTTGATCAGATCTGACTCTGATCGGAATCATATCGTAAATGGACTAAATATTTTATCTTTTGGAAATATTTGATATAATTTTTACAACGTTTTTGCAATCAAATCAAATTGTTGTCGGAAAAACAGATATTCTTAATAATATACTAGACGTAAACAAAACCACGTTACAATATCCTGACTCTATTATTGCATCGACTGTGGAAGAAAAGATCGCAAAGAAGCTCCACAAGCATCTGGCGTCACTAGGCCTTGACTGCAAGCTCCTGCCTGACGGGATGATGGACTTTGAGTATGACTATCCAAGGGCATCGCTGGAGGGACCAAACCCTGGAATCGCAAGCAGGGGAGTGATGAAGGTAAATGACAGCGTTGACTATATCGATATTCTAAAAAGAAAAACCGTGACAAAAAGCGAGTTTGCCCCTGGCGGAATGTGCGGAATGGGAATAGCCGAAGGCACCACCTGGAAGCTGAGATACTTCATTTCGTTTCCTCCTGAAACACAGATTGGGCCTCTAAACATCGGAACACTGACAAAAATCCTAAAGGGCAGATTCAACTCAAAGGTTGAGGACTTTATCTGGGATGGGTACGGCAAGCTTACCACGCTGCCGCCGGGATTAATCCAGGACGACATTATCGGAATCCTAAACTCTGACAAAAAGCTGCAGGAACTCTTGGCAAAGGCATTGCTAAAGGAGCGAATAATCACGGTTTCAGTATATACCCCAAAGGCAAAGGTCAGCTATGAATACCTGAAAATAGTAAAGGACGACTCGTACTGGTACAAGTACAAGCCGAAAAAAGAGTCATATGCAAAAATCCTCATAACGTCGGAGTGGAAGTCGCAAAAGGACCTGTTCATTGACAAGGAAACGCTGATGACGTATCAGAGAATTGCCGCAAACATCAAGAGCACCGTGGAAAAGCTCAAGTATCACCTGACTGACTGGCAAAAAGCCTAGTCCGTACTTTCTTTAACTATCAGTCTTGACATCGTAGTTTCTGACGGAATTTTCTGCTCAACTGCAAACGCAATTGATGACAGGTTTCTTATCTCGTACTCGATTAGCCTGACTATTGCCACAACCGTTGAAAATCCGAACATCTTGCCGAACTGGCTCTGCATCATCTTGTAAATGTGCATCTCAAACGCTCTCTCAAACTGGCTGATTGCGTCAATTGGGCTTTCTTCCTGGGGGACGAGGCTTCCGTACTTGGTGCTGGCCAATTCGTTTAGTGCGCTTTTTATGGAATCTGCCGAAATCATTCTTGTGAGGACTTCCTTTGCAGAGCCCGACGATCCGTGGACGATCAGATCCTGGATTTGGTTTTCGTCCAAGTTCCAGAACTTGCCCCTGAGAACGCACATCATGTTGTGATAGTCGATTTCTGTTCCGCACAGGGTGTGGAGCTTGATTTCAGTCGACGTCTTTATGACGCGGTTTAGGTTGTCATAGAAGAATTTGTCAAAATACAGGTCGAGTATCTGAATGTGTTTTTTGTCGTGGTACAGCGCGAACGCCTTTTCCACCTCGCTTCCGATTCCGATTACCTTGAGCGTTGTCACTGCCTCCTCGATGTCCTTTGCAATCATCGCCTTTACAATCACGTCGCGCTCTTTGATCAATTCGGATGCGTGCATGTTGACTGCGGCTTCTATTTCTGCCTGGTCGCGCCCGAGTATCTTGCCCTTTAGGATAATCTTGAGGTTTTGCAAAATGAACTTCAAGTAGTATGCAAACAACACGTTGTCACTGCCTGCCGCATGTATCATCTTAAAGTGCAAATCTGCCTGCCTCTCTCTTAACGCCATTTCGATCTTTGCAGATGTGTACGGCTTGGCTACTTTGGAAATTGTCTCGGCATATGACGTGCTCTTTATTCTTGTGATTAACTCATCCAAGTCTCTTGACTCTGATAGCATTTGCATGTCTTTTCTTGCAAGCATTTTTCCCTTTATGCTGTAGGACTTGACACCTGCGTAAACTGACAATGAGCTTGTGACCATTCATAATGCGTCAATATCACTTACATTAATCATTTTACATTGTTGCGTTTCTGAAAGAATGAAAAATGTAATTATTTGATTTTTAATTATAATAATTGTATTGTTTTTTGCAGATTTTTATAATTTTTATTTACGCATAATTTGGGATTGATCATTGCACACAGATTGAAAATGAACATGATTTGATTAATCCTGACAAAAAAATAACATATGACTATTGTAAGCGCTCCAATTCACTTTCTGCCCGGTTCTCAATCTTTCTGGACTTGTGATATTGAAAGCGTCTTTTTATACAAATTTTGTATTACTGAAAAGATGGAAACGAGGCACGACTTGAGAAGACCAACCTGTCCAAAAGCAGAGCCTCAAAAGTTCGTGAGTCATTCGAACGGGACTATTTTTTACCAATGCAAGAACTGTAACTATCTGGGAACAATAGATGCTTTTACAGCGACCCTTCATGTTTCTGAAATAATGCAATAGCACTATTCCAACACTTCCCTTGAGCCAATCTCGTTTGATATGCCGTAGAGGCTGACAAGCTTGCCCAAGTCTGCGCTGCTTATCTTGCAGTTGTTGTGTGCAAGCTTTAGCGCGTATGGGTACCCGCCGACGCTGTTCTTGTACAGTTTGTCAAGAAGCGATTTCACCTCGTCTTCCGTGTGGGAGTCCCCCAGCATCTCGATTTTGATCAGGGGCGTGGAGTCGCTAAGCCTTGCATAGATTGACGATATTGCCTTGTCCTTTCCGAATTTTTTATCGACATAGACTCTGCTAAATCCAGGAGTCTTTGTAGCATGATTGTAATAGAATATGTCGCCTGCAAGGGACTCTAGGTCCAAAAACTGCATTCTTGTGTTTGACGTCTTGGCGACAAAAACCACGTTTTGTTTTTTTGCCATTATTTTCAAAATGGTATGGGTCAGCCCAGACTGCCTTGTCATGAACTGGGAGTACAGCGAGCCGTCCATCAGAGTGATATCAACTAGGTCGACTGTCTCTTTGCATGCGTCGATTTCCATCTTGCTTGCAATCGATGACAGGTCCGATACGTTGCTGCTTAGCCCTTGTTTGTGATTGTCAGAAAGAATCCCGCCGTCTGTCTTTATGGATACTGCGGTAACCACCCAAAGCTCCATGCCTTGGAATTTCGTGCTGTTAAAACTGCTGTCTATTCCGGCCATTACTGCGTCCTGCTTTTTCGGCTTGTACTCGATCCAGTTCTGCTTTGCGCGCTCTACTATCTGCTCGAATTTTGGCCCCCTTAGGATCGACAGCATGGCGTCTCTGTTCTTGATTGCCTCCTTGTAGACCGTATTCAGCATACATGACGTTTATTCCATAAAATAAAATCTTTGAGATGTAAAGATCATTTACACCAGACTGATACGTAGAACACTCAAAAGATCAAAAGACTACTTTTTTCGCCAGTTGCGCGCTGCTTTCTGATCTGCCTTTCTTTGATGTTTTCCTGTTTTTCGTAGCGGCATGAAATAGAGTGAAAATCTAGGCTAGTTATGTCTTCGCATTGTGCATGGCGCCAATAATTCATTTAGGACAATATTTCATCCATAATCGTTGAAAAAAGTAGGGCTCTTGGGGTGCGGCGCAATTGGAACGGAAATTGCCAGGGCAATAGACACTGGAAAAATAAACGCCACCCTGACTCACATTTATGATTTTGACAAAAGCAAGTCAGAGGCACTTGCGTCAAAGCTTGCGACAAAGCCCATAATAGTTGAAAACCCGCACATGCTCTCCTCAAACCCTGTGGATATTGTGGTGGAGGCTGCATCGCAGGAAGCTGTCAGGAATCATGCGCTAAGCATTCTTCAAAACAAAAGGGACCTGATGATAATGAGTGTCGGCGCGCTGCTTGACGAGTCCGTCCTTGATGTGCTGCTTGAGGCGTGTTCGGAGTTTAAGAAAAGCATCTATCTTCCGTCTGGCGCAATTGCTGGACTGGATGCAATAAAGTCTGTCAAGAACGAAATCGACTCCCTTTCCATAACTACTACAAAAAACCCAAAGTCGCTAAAGGGTGCCAAGTTTTTTGAGACAAACAAAATGGACCTTGACGGAATAAAAAGTCCAGTTACACTCTTTGACGGAAACGCAAAAGACGCAGTGGGACTGTTCCCTGCAAACATAAACGTCGCAGCGCTGCTGAGCCTTGCGGGAATCGGCAGCGAAAAAACCAAGGTGAGAATTGTCGCTGACCCAGGCACTGACAAAAACACCCACCAAATCGAGGCAAAAGGAAAATTTGGGAAAATCACCATAACCGTGGAAAACGTCCCTGACCAAAATAACCCAAAGACAAGCAGGCTTGCAATACTGTCAGCAATTGAGTGCCTCCGGGGAGTCTGCTCGGACGACATGCAGATAGGCACGTAATGTTGGCAAAAATTGCCGTAATTGTCTAGATTTTAGAAAAATACAACTCTGATCTTATTCTTTAAATGAATATTGTGACCTCATGATCATGAACAATGTTACATGATCAAATCTTGAAGCTAAAGGAAAAAAAGGACGTAGTCATTTTGGCCCACAATTACCAGCTTCCTGCAATCCAGGATGTTGCGGACTTTGTTGGCGATTCGCTAAGTCTGGCAAGACAGGCAGCAAAGACTCCGCACAAGACGATTCTGTTTTGCGGCGTTCACTTTATGGCAGAGACTGCCGCAATCATATGCCCTGACAAAAAGGTACTCATCCCGGATCTTTCCGCAGGATGCTCACTTTCAGATTCAATTACCGCTGATCAATTGCGAGGCTGGAAAAAAGAACACCCAGGCGCAATAGCGGTAGGATACGTAAACACTACTGCTGAAATAAAATCGGAGCTTGATTACTGCTGCACCTCGTCAAACGCGGTAAACGTGGTAAAGTCGATTCCTGCAGACAGGGAGGTCTTGTTTTTGCCTGACATGTTCTTGGGCTCTTATGTTGCCAAAGTCACTGGAAGAAAAAACATGTACATCTGGGCAGGCGAGTGCCACGTTCACGCGGGAATCCGCTCAGAGGACATTCACAAAAAATTAGACACACTGGCAAACTCGGAGCTGCTGGTTCATCCAGAATGCAGCTGCACATCGCAAATAATGTACGAGGTGGCGGTTGGCGACTACAAGAACAGGCAGGTCCAAGTGCTTTCTACTGAGGGAATGATGAACTATGCAAAACAATCCGGAGCAAAGCAGTTTGTCGTTGCAACAGAAACTGGAATCCTGTACAGAATGCAGCAACAAAACCCTAGCAAGACATTTGTCCCGGCATCCGACAGCGCAGTATGCCAGTACATGAAAATGATAACCCTTGACAAGGTCCATGCATCTTTGCTGGATGACAAGTACGAGGTCAGAGTCCCCCAAAAAATAGCTGACAAGGCAAGGCTTGCAATAGAGCGAATGCTTGCGATAAGCTAAAAGTGGTGCCTGAAACACAAGTAAATTTTTACCTGCAACCCTTCGGCTCCGATCACCATCTAGGAACAAAATCCTTTTTCAAAACATGAATCCATCTTAGATAACAATCTGAGCGTCTTAAACACCAATAAAAAAAGTAGAGATATTCTAAACATCCCAATCGCTTTATGCTAGACCAATTACATGCTTTCGTAAACACTTTCACGCGACTCAATTTTGTGTAATAGTATTTTCTTATCTGCCCAAAATACCTCGTATACAAGCCTCAAATTTCCAATCCTTAACCTGTACGTAGAGTCAAATCCCTTTAGCTTTGCCACATCATAGATCCTGGCAGGAACCGGATTGTCCTTGAGTGTGATTATGATGTCTTTTAACCTCTGTTTTGTTTTCGAATCTGTCTTTTTGATAAATTTCAGAACGCTATTCTTTGCGTTGACTTCAAACAAGTTAATCTAACGCTTTCATTAATGAGGATTCTTTTACGATTTTTTCTTTCTTTCTAATTGACGATTTATCGCTTGATGTTGGCTCTTCAAGCGGTATGACTTTATCGACCAAATTCTTATACAACAATCTCAGCTCTTTAATTTCGTCTCTGATCATTTTGAGTTCTTTTGTGCTCATCTGATATCATATATGGCAGTAAAACAGTTTAAAGGCTTTGTTTTCTCATGAGCGTAAAATTCAAAAAATAATGAAGGAATATTCTGTGTCCTAATTCGCTTTCTGCCTGTTTTAGATGAAAAAATCACTAGGGTGCGAGTGAATTTTTACCCGAGCCCCTTTCGGGCAAGGATTATTTGCCGCCGTTAACCGAAGTCACATTTCTAGGCTAAAGTCGATGGCCTTTGCGGAATTGGTGATGCTCCCGATTGAAATCATGTCGACTTTGGTCTTTGCAAATCTGCGTATGTTTTTTGCATTTATTCCGCCGGATGCCTCAAGCCTTACCTTGTCTCGAAGCCCTAGTTTTCTTAGAGTGGATATGGTGCTTGAGATTCTCTGCGGCGTAAAATTATCCAGCATTATTATCGGAACGCCAAGGCTTGCGGCCATGATTGCGTCCGACTGGGTGTCGACTTCGACCTCAAATGTCTTTGATTTTTTCCTTGCCAGTCTTATCAGTTCGATCATGGAGCCTTCGGCTGCAATGTGATTGTCCTTTATCATTATCATGTCTGAAAGCGTGACTCGGTGTTTCTTTCCGCCGCCAATCGCCACTGCCTCCTTGTCAAAGAATCGCAGCCCTGGCGCAGTCTTTCTTGTGGAATACACATCTGTTTTCGGGCTTGCACTTTTTACTATTTTTACAAGCTCGTTTGTCGCAGTTGCGATGCCGCTCATCCGTGATAGCAGGTTAAGCGCAGTTCTTTCGCATCTGAGAATCGACCTTGCGGGTCCTGAAATTTCCATTACTCCCTGATTTGGTTTTGCATGAGTGCCGTCCTTTCTTAGGATCTTTACCCTGCATCCGCTCATTGCAAAAATTTCCTTTGCAAACTGCACCCCTGCCACAACGCACACCTGGCGCGTGATTATTCTTGCAGTGATTCTCCGATTTGTTATGATATTCGATGTGACATCGCCGCGTCCGATGTCTTCTTGCAAAAATCTGGCTAGTTCTTTTTTTGGACTAAAGCCCAAACCTACGTTACCTTTAGGGCAAACTTTCCTTTCTGGGTTATCCCCAATGTCTTTGCGACGTGGGAGTTTTCAGGGTCTGATACTAGAACAACACCAGTCCAGTCTGGTGTCAAATCAGATGACTTGCACAATGGACAAACTTTTCCAACAAAAACATGCTTGCACTTTCTGCATGCCATCTCTCGCACCATTTCTTATTTCTCCTTCTTTTCTTTCTTCTCTACCTTGACTTCTTTTACTTCTTTTTTATCGCCAGCACTGCTGCCTTCCTTTCCTGATTTTTTAATTTCCTCTGCAATCCATTCCTCTGCGCCCAAAAATGGCTGCCTGCATGTGATTCCAATCTTGCCCATGGTTGCCGCCTTTCCTAGGGACACTGCGGTAATTCTTGAGCGAATTGTGGAGCCGACCTTTAGTGTGCGGTTGCTCTGCTTTGCGATAATCATTCCGGATTTTACGTCGCTTTGCAGATAGTCGTCCATTACCTGGGATAGGTGGAGCAATGCGTCTGTCGGGCCGATTCTTACAAATGCCCCAAAGTCCGTAATATCGACAATTTCGCCCAAAACAATTTCCTGAAGTTTTGGTGTAAATGTGAGCGCCTCAAATTCGACTCTGTGGTATGTTCCGCCGTCGCCGGCAATCATTTTTCCCATCTCGTCTACTTTGGCCTCTAAAATCATGATGATGTATCCTAGCTCTGCGTTGATCATGCTCTCGTACTTTTCCTTGAGAATGCTAATTCCTGCCTTCTTTAGCGAAGCGCCAAACATGCTTGGTGGAATTCTTACAACATCCTCTAGGGTAGATATAGAAAACAACTGTACAAAACTCCTAAACCTGAATTTATGAATCTTTGGGCAAATTTCTGCATTTCTTACACAA
>SCVO01000107.1 GCA_004322465.1 Candidatus Nitrosotenuis sp. | reverse complement strand
AAGACCCAATCTTTTGTTTTGAAAAAAACGCCTTTTTGATTAAATCAAACAAACGATTTTTGATCACTTTTACATTAATCGGACTCCATTATACCACATGAAAGTCAGATTGAATCGAGAACAACTGCAAATGGTTCGCGCCGAAATTTACGGCGAAAACATGAGCGACTCGGCAATTTCAATACAGTTGCAAAAACTCGACAGATACATCCAAGAGCACCAGGGAAAGGTCAGCAAGCCGGACACGTTTGACAAGTTCGAATACGGCTTCTATGCTTGAGTTTTAAAACAGAGTTAGAGGACAAGTATTGCGACAAACGCGCCGACAAAGACTATCGCCACTGTGTTTAGCAGCTTGATTACAGTGTTTAGCGCAGGTCCTGCAGTGTCCTTGTATGGGTCGCCGATGATGTCTCCGACCACTGCGACTTTGTGCTCTTCGCTTCCCTTTCGTCCCTGCATTTCTATGAGCTTCTTTGCGTTGTCCCATGCGCCTCCAGTGTTTGCAAGGTGATACGCAAGGAATATTCCAGTTACCACTGCGCCCATGAGTAGTCCTGCCACTGCCGGTGGTCCAAGTATTACGCCAAGGACTATTGGTGCTGCAATCGCAATCGATGCGGATTTCCAGAGCTCGCGTAGGGACGCAACGGTTGCTATATCCACACACTGTGCATAGTCGGGCTTTGACTTGCCAGTCAGGATTCCAGGGTCAGCCTTGAACTGGCGCCTTACCTCGTCTACCATCTTTGATGCCGCGCGAGACACTCCGCCGATTAGCTGCCCTGTTATGATAAATGGAATCAATCCTCCGACAAGCAGGCCCACTACCATTGCCGGGTTTGAAAGACTGTAATCTAGAACCTTGTGTGTGAAAATTTTTGCAGCCTCGTACTGGAATGCCTGTATCATTGCAAGTGCGGCAAGTCCTGCGCTTGCTATCGCAAACCCTTTGGTCACTGCCTTTGTGGTGTTTCCTACTGCGTCGATCTGATCAGTGACCTTGCGGTTTTCCTCGCCCATTCCTGTCATCTCCACTATTCCTCCTGCGTTGTCAGCGATTGGTCCAAATGCGTCTATGCTCAGAACTATTCCTGCAAGGCTTAGCATTGCCATCGCTGTAAGCGAGGTTCCAAAGATTCCGTAGAGGAGTGCCTGCGATGGGTCTGGCGCTGCAGAGGATGCCACGCCGTATGAAATGATTATTGCTGCAACTAGTGCAATCATGAAAGGTCCTGTCGACTGCATTCCCTTGATTATTCCCATCAGGGTAAGTGATGCATAGCCCCACTTTGCAGAGTCTGCGATTTCGTTTACAGGCTTGAATCTATAATTGGTGTAATAGTCGGTGATTTTCTGAATTACCGGGACTAGTATCACGCCGATGACTGTGCTTCCAAAGAGCGCGTACGTTACTTTGGTTTGTCCAAGGAATAACGATATGAATGCAAAGTTGAGTCCGATTGCGATTGCAGCCGAAATGTAAAACGATTTGTTGAGCGGCTTCATGACATCTTCCACATTTTTTGAGCCAATCGTCGCAGTTCCTATTATGGATGCGATTATTCCGGATGCGCCAACTAGGATAGGATAAAGGAAAATCTTTGGGGCGCCAATCAGTGCTGCAATCAAAAGCGACGCAAGAACAGTAACGACATATGACTCATACACGTCAGAGCCCATTCCTGCCGCATCGCCTACGTTGTCTCCCACGTTGTCCGCTATGGTGGCTGGGTTTCTTGGGTCATCCTCCGGAATGTTTGCCTCGACTTTGCCAACCAAGTCTGCGCCCATGTCCGCTGCCTTTGTGAAAATTCCGCCGCCGATTCTGATGAACAGTGCAATCAGGCTAGCGCCGATTCCCACACCTGCAATCGTGATTGGGTCTGGAAATACCAGGTACAATAATGATAATGCCAATAATGCCATTGCAGGAACTGCAAGTCCTACTGTCGCTCCGCCCCTAAACGCAAGTGCAAAAGTCTTGCCGATTCCGCTGTGTGTTGCATTTGCAGCCCTAACTGCCGCCTTTACTGTGATTTTTAATGATATTAGTCCGGCGACTGCAGAGAGTGCAGCACCTACTGCAAATGCGATTCCGTTTGATAAACCGATAAAGTAACCAATTACCACGGATAGGCCGATTGCTATTGGTATGATGATTTTCATTTCACGTTTGATAAAAGCAGATGCGCCGACCTTTACTGCATCGGAGATGTCCATCATTTCTTTTGTTCCGGCCTTTTGTCTGCCGACCCACATGGCATAACCGGCTGCAACGGCAAAAGAAGCGATCGCTGCACCTACTGGGAGAATAATTTCTTGCAGCTCCATTTTAATAACTGCCTGCCCATTCCGAGGAAATATAAACTATTGAGTGAGAATTGGCGATTTTCGTTTTTGATACGGACTAAATGTTTTGCCCCGCAACACTTGGCGGGTCAATTTGTTAAACCGCTTCCCATGGCTCAGATATGGAAATCTCAGGTGCACCAGTTCGTGTGATATGGTATGGTCCAGCGCCTTTTCGTCTGGGATCTTTTTGACGTTGATGAAAACCGTGTTGTGCAAAAGGTACGAGACCCCGTAATACTTGTACGCCGTGGTTCGCCTGCCAGATGTTATCTCCTTTGGCATCTCGAGCACCTCCCGTGTGCTCAAAAGCACACGCGGCTCAGAAATGGCAAGCCTTCCAGAATAGATCCCCACCTTTTCCAGAATGTCCAGCCTTAGGTCAGCGTCCAGCTTCATGATATGATTTTCTTTGGAATCATCCTATATGGGACGGTGTCAATTGTTGCACCAGAACTTGTTTATTTGCGCTAATATTTTTTCAGTATCTTTTTGTAGTTTTTCACGGCGTCCATGATTACCGTCTTTGCGGTTTCTGCAGACTCCCAGCCCAGAACCTCGACCTTCTTTCCCTCCAGGTCCTTGTAGACTTGGAAAAAGTGGGCCATCTCCTTTAGGTTGTGGGACTCGATGTCCTTGATGTCCTTGGTGTTCAGGTACCTTGGGTCGTTAATCGAGACGCAGACTATCTTGTCGTCCGCCTTTCCCTCGTCTGTGAGTCTGAGCAGTCCGAGCGGCCTGCACTCTATTAGGATTCCAGGATATGTCGCATTTGTTACCAGGACCAGTGCGTCAAGCGGGTCCCCGTCGTCAGACAAAGTCTGCGGGATAATTCCATAGTCCCCAGGATAGTGGAACGGTGAGAACAGTACTCGGTCCAGTTTCATCATGTTGTTCTTTTTGTCATACTCGTACTTGTTTTGCGAGCCCTTTGGGATTTCAACTACCACGTTGATTATTTCCGGAATGTCGATTCCGGTTTCAATGTCGTGCCAAAAGTTCTTACTCATTGTTTTTTTCTCATAGTCCGATTTATCTAATGTTTCGCTTAAACGAAAAAGGGTCAGAGTTTAGTGTGTAATCATTAATCATACAGCCACCGTCTCATCACACCCCCTAATCCATTAGATTGAGTAATTCTTGCGTTTTATTTCTAATTTCTTGTGTTATCTTGACTATAACTAGTCCTTCGTTTGGCTGGCCGTACATCAGAACAGCATTTTGCGGCGCATGCACACACACTGGAAGCACTAGCAGGTCTTCTTCGCCATTTACAATTATCTGGACTGGCGGTTTTGATTCCAGACCATTTTTTATGGTATCGATGCTTTGCGCGGTGATTTGTCCTGCAGGGTTGTCGCAGAACAGTCTTGTTACGGTACGCTGAGGAATGTTTCTTTTTTCTCTTTTTTCCAGTCCGTCAACAATCGAAAGAGACGGAACGATATTGAACGAGACCATTTTTTCCGTTGTCGCGTCGCCAACTGTTATGACAAATGAGCCGGCAGGAATGTGTGCAAGAACGTTTTCTTTTGTTGTATCATGCAGTAGAATGCCAAGTGGGGCTTTTAGACGATCTCGGAGACTTTCAGGCAGTTTCACAACTATTGCGCGGCTGCGTCGCCCTGCATTTCCTCTCTTAGCTTTGCCGCAAGAATGCTACACTGTGCTGCCACGTTTTTTGCCGCACTCCTAATTGCGTCAGCTGATGGCGATGTTGGGTCGGTTATGATCACTGGCTTGCCCATGTCGGAGCCTGCCATGATTCCAGAGTTTAGCGGAATCTCGCCGACAAACGGGATGTTGTACTTTTCGCTGATTTTTCTAGCTCCGCCCTCGCCAAATATGTAGTGCTTGTTTTTGCAATCAGGACAAAGAAAATAGCTCATGTTCTCAATTACTCCAATCAGTGGGACGTTCAGCTTGGTGAACATTCCAATTGCCTTTACTGCCACATTGCTTGCAACGTCCTGAGGGGTGGTCACAACAAGTATTCCGGTGATCGGAATCGTCTGTGCCAAAGTAAGCGGGATGTCTCCGGTGCCAGGCGGCAGGTCCACTATCAGATAATCTAGGTTTGACCAGTTTGTGTCGACAAGAAATTGTTTTAGTATTCCAGAGATGATTGGCCCCCGATAAATTGCAGCCTGGTGTTCCTGCTCTGCAAAGAACCCAAATGATACCACCTGTATTCCGTGGGACACTGCGGGCTGGAGCTTGTTGTTGTCAACTTCCATGAACGCCTTTTGCATCCCAAGCATCAGCGGTATGCTAGGACCGTAGATGTCTGCGTCAAGCAGTCCGACTTTGGCGCCAGACTGTGCAAGTGCAAGCGCCAAGTTCAGCGATACTGTCGACTTTCCGACTCCGCCCTTTCCGCTTGCGACGCCGATTATGTTTTTCACAGTCGACATTGCCTCTGCGGCATCAAGTGCGCGGCCCTCCATCACTTTTGCAGTCACGCTAAGATCAAACTTTTTGATTTCAGACATTTCCTGGATTGCGTTTCGCACGTCCTGCTCTATTTGATCATTGAACGGACATGCAGGAGTCGTCAGTTCTAGTGTGAATTTCAGATTACCTTCGTTTAATTCCAAATCTTTAATCATCCCCATCGATACGATGTCTTTTTTCAAATCGGGATCAATTACCGTTGCGAGCTTTGACAGCACTTGGTCTACGCCAACCATGCAAAAAAATTCTCTTTTACAATATTTAAAGATAGGTTGATTCGTAAAACGGCGAAATTTGCAAAAATATTACAGATTAGGGTTACCTAAGCAGAAATTCTTGATGGCTAATCAAAAACTGAATTTCAATTGGATGGATCACCGTCCATGCAAAATGTTATGAAACAACCGGGCAGTTTTGTGTAAGAAATGCAGAAATTTGCCCAAAGATTCATAAATTCAGGTTTAGGAGTTTTGTACAGTTGTTTTCTATATCTACCCTAGAGGATGTTGTAAGAATTCCACCAAGCATGTTT
>SCVO01000106.1 GCA_004322465.1 Candidatus Nitrosotenuis sp. | reverse complement strand
AGGTCAAGTAGACATGAGTGAAACACAAACTGCAAAACCAGATGCGCCATCCGGCGGACAGAGAGGAGACTCACGTGGATATGGACAAAGAGGAGATAGACCACGAGGCGACAGACGTGGTGGATTCAAAAAGGAGGAAGAAGTCTGGGTACCTCGTACGGAACTTGGAAAGAAAGTTGCTTCCGGCCTTATAACAACGATGGACGAAATTTATGCTAATGGACTTAGAATACAAGAAGCAGGAATAATCAAAAAATTACTACCTGACCTGAAAAGCGAAGTAATTGACGTCGGAATGGTTCAAACAATGACACCTAACGGCCAACGAACGAAATTCAAGGCACTTGTAGCGGCAGGAAACGAAAATGGCTACCTTGGCATCGGTCAAGGAAAATCAAAACAGATGAGAATTGCAATTGAAAAAGCAACAACCAATGCTTTCCTTAACGTCAGCCCAGTAAAGCTTGGCTGTGGAAGCTGGGAGTGCAGATGCGACAAACCCCACTCAGTTCCGTTCAAAGTGCGTGGAAAGGGCGGTAGCGTTGTTGTCGAAATCGTACCGGCACCAAGAGGATTGGGCCTGGTTGCTGGTGGAAAAATTAAAAATCTTCTCAAACTTGCAGGGCTTAAAGACGCGTGGACCACAGCAAAGGGTTCAACTGCGACAATGAATTCTACATCAAAAGCAATACTAGAGTGTCTAAGACAGACATTTAGTCAGGGTTGATAAAAATGGCAAAAGCATATCTCGTAGTCAGAATGAGCGGGCAAATTAACGTCCCACACTGGGCAAAAACAACACTGACCTTACTCAAACTAGATAAAAAATTCAGAGCTACAATAATTCCAGCTAAAGACAATACTCTTGGGATGCTGGACAAAGTCAAGCACTACGTTTCCTACCAGGAAGCAAATCTTGACATCACAAAAGAGCTTCTGAACAAAAAGGGCAGAAAAGAAGGATACAAAAAAATCACAAACGCAGACTTGGAAAAGACCGGATTTAAAACAATAGATGATCTTGCAGCATCGCTAAACGAAGGCACGATTTCATTAAACAAAGTAAAACCACTCAAACCATGGTTTGCACTTGCTCCACCAAGAAGCGGCTTTAAACGAAGCACGCGAAAAACATATGGAGAAGGCGGCATACTTGGAAAAAATAAAGAACTCATCGATCTTGTCAAGAGAATGATTTAGATGGCAACAAGACTACGAAAGACAAGAAAATTCAGAGGCTCCAGAACTCATGGTTGGGGACAAATCGGACAACACAGAGCAAGTGGCCATAAGGGTGGACTTGGACAATCAGGACTGCACAAGCACCTATACAGCACTTTACTAAAATTTGATCCTGATCATTTCGGTCATGATTCCACTCATCCACCTCACCCAAACATAATAAAAAAATGGGCTAGTGTAAGAGACCTAGACGATCTATATGCAAAACACGGAAAGCTAGAAGGAAACAGAAAGATGATAGATCTTACTGGTCTCGGATACGACAAACTTCTTGGCGGAGGACAGGTAAAGAATGCCTACTTAGTCAAGGTCGAACAATACACAGCCTCTGCAGAAGATAAGATCAAAAAGGTCGGGGGAGAGGTGTTAGTCGTTGGCTGAAAACACAATACAGCATCTAATCAAAAAAGTAGTAGAAAAAACTGAACCATATCTAGTCCAAGTACCAAAGCCAAAAAAGAAACTCTCATTACAAACAAGACTGATCTGGACTGGAATTGTATTGCTGGTTTACCAAGTAATGGGCCAGACTCCGCTTTTTGGGGCAACCTCGCCGCAATTTGATTTCTTACAGTTTGCCAGAGTAATTTTTGCGTCACAACAAGGAACCCTAATCGAACTTGGAATTGGACCGATAGTCACAGCTGGACTTTTGATGCAATTGCTAAAGGGATCGGAAATTCTCAAATTTGACTTTACAAAGCCTGATGAAAGAGGGGTCTTTCAGACTGCCACAAAACTAGTCACGTACATAGTCATTACTGTTGAGGCTGTAGTGTATGCTACTGCAGTCTATGGACCTGGAGTTGCCAGCCCATCGACTCTCTATATTATAATTGGCCAGTTAATTGCCGCATCCGTCATAATCATGTTCCTAGACGAGCTTGTCCAAAAGGGATGGGGACTTGGTAGTGGAATCAGTGTTTTCATCGCAGCCGGTGTTGCACAGCAAATAGTATGGAACCTCTTTAGCCCGATTCCAGCAGGAGACGGAAGCATGGTTGGACTTATTCCGTATGTCGGACAGTCCGTCATGGGCGGTGATATAGCAAACATACTGTTTAGGCATAACAATTTGCCCAGCGTACTGGTGTTTGGAATTACTGCAGGCGTGCTGCTGATTCTAGTTTACACACAGGGAATGAAAGTCGAAATCCCGATAGTCTCAACAAAGTACAGAGGATTTTCTGCAACGTACCCAATCAAGCTAATGTATGTGTCAAACATTCCAGTCATTCTTGCATCTGCGCTAACTGCAAACGCAGTATTCATTGGACAAATGATGTGGGCAAACTTTAACCCTAGAAATAACAACCCTCTTCTCAACGTACTTTTACAGTTTGATCCGACAAGCCCCTC
This sequence comes from Candidatus Nitrosotenuis sp., assembly GCA_004322465.1. Lineage (GTDB taxonomy): Archaea > Thermoproteota > Nitrososphaeria > Nitrososphaerales > Nitrosopumilaceae > Nitrosotenuis. The sequence goes on along the minus strand of SCVO01000106.1, from coordinate 4,956 downwards.
AACGCCAATAGGTGGGCTGATTTACTACGTTACGCCGCCAAGAGGATTTACAATCGCTGCACTTGATCCTACTAGGGCAATAGTTTACGTTTTGTTTATGATTGGCATTGTAATCATATTTGGAAGACTGTGGGTTGAGCTTGGTGGACTGTCGCCAAAGAGCGCCGCAAAAAGCTTGCTTGACGCAGACGTGCAAATCCCAGGGTTTAGAAGATCAAACCAACCCGTAGAAGCACTTCTTAACAAATACATTCCATCTGTAACAATAATTGGTTCAGCAATACTTGGTGCACTTGCAGGCTCATCTGACGTTCTTGGTGTAATCGGGGGAGGAACTGGTATACTACTAATGGTTGATATCTTGATTAACTATTATCAGCAGTTAATTCGAGAGCAAGTCGAAGTCGTCATGCCACGTCTGGGTGCATTACTTGGGCGAAAGTAAAAAAGTCATAATGGTTGGAATTGCAGGTGTTGGCAAAACAACACTTGTGGCAAAAATCGTTGAATTTCTAAATGATCGCAAAAAAAGCGTTAGCGTTCACAGTTTTGGAACTGTGATGTTTGAAGAAGCGAAAAAAATGGGAATTCACGACAGGGATGAGCTAAGAAAACTATCTGTGTCTAAACAAAGAGAACTTCAAACAAAAGCGGCTAGAAAGATTGCGGAATTTAACGATAATGTCGTAATTATTGACACGCATGCTTTCATCTCTACAAAAGAGGGATTCTACCCTGGCTTGCCCTATCATGTCCTTGAGGAGCTCAAGCCTGAAAACTTTATCTCTGTTTCAGCAAGACCTGAGGAAATCTATAATCGCAGAATGAAGGACACCACAAGAAACAGAGACATCGTCTCAATAGATAGTATAAAAAAGGAACTGGCAGTCCAAGATGCAATGCTTTCAAGCTGTGCCGTACTGACTGGATCACCAATGAAGTCCATACTTAACACGGAAGGAAAAGTTGAAGAGGCGGCTGAAGAGGTAATAAACGCAATAGGATTTTGAACATGGAACCAATCATAGTTTTACAATTTTTACAATCTATATTTCTGGACGGTAATTTTCTTGGAATAACCAGAGGGCCTCTTGGCAGCGCAGACCCCATCGTAAAGGGAATGATTCCAGCAATGTTTGGAATTGTCGGGTTTGCAATCCTGCTAAATTTGTTTAATGCCGTGGTGCGAAGAAAACTAGTTGATCAACAAAAACTGGCGCGAATCATGAAAGAAACAAAGGCTTGGCAAAAAGAACGCATGGCTGCATTTAGAGCAAAGGATACTGAAAAACAGGCAGATCTAAACAAAAAATCCGCATACATGAGTAAACTGAACCAAGAAATGATGCAGATGAACATGAGGCCAATGATGATTACGTTTGTCCCACTGATTCTGGTTTTCTATTTTGTGCTGCCTCCGCTGTTTTCGTACACCGTGGCAATTTCACCAATTCCGCTAGACATCATTCCGGGAGACTTTTTCCATCTGACATGTAATGCCTTGGACATAACAAAAACGCCTAACATCTGTCATGTAAACAACGAAGTCTACTTTTGGGCTTGGTACTTTTTGTCATCAATTACATTTAGTGGCATAGTGATGAAACTAACCAAAACTTCAATGGATTTATCGTAACTTGATAAAATCAATAGTAATTTCTGGACCTCCAGCTATTGGCAAGACAACAATTTCAAAAGGATTAGCAAAAGAGTTTGGCCTAAAAAGCCTGAGTGGAGGTGACGTTCTGAAGGATCTTGCACAAGAGCAAGGGTTTCAAACAAAGGGCGATGATTGGTGGGACACGAAAGATGGAATGGAATTCCTAAATCAGAGAAAGGACAATTATGAATTTGACAGAAAGGTCGATGAAAAGTTAAAGGAAATATTTCTTAAGGGAAACGTGGTAATAACGAGCTATACTCTGCCTTGGCTTGTCAAAGACGGAGTAAAAATCTGGCTCACTGGCTCGCAGGAAAACTGCGCAAAACGCATGCAAATAAGGGACAACATGCCGCTCCTAGACGCGCTTGGTATTGTCAAAAAAAGATACGAGGAAAACAAGAATTTATACAAAAAATTATACGGCTTTGATTTTGGAGACGACTTATCCGTGTTTGACATTATGATAAATACCGACGGGCTTGACGCAGGAAACGTTCTAAAAACCGCAATATCTGAGGTGCGTAAAATATTTTGAAACTGCCGCAGCTGCAAAACTTGGTTGCGCTTGATGATGATATAACAAATGATCAATTCGGCGTCTACTTTAACAAAAGAACAATCAAGGACCTTCTGAATTATGGTCTGATTTTACTTGACAAGCCGCCAGGACCAACAAGCCACGAAACAGTAGCGTGGGCAAAAAGAATACTGAAACTTCCAAAGATTGGTCATAGCGGAACCTTGGATCCGCAGGTCTCAGGCATCCTACCACTAGGTTTGGGGGAGGCGACAAAGGCACTTGGAGTTTTGTTGCTTGGACCTAAAGAATACTACGGGCTGGGAAGACTGCATTCTCTTCCAAGCAAAGAAAAACTGGATGACGTCCTAAATCAATTCCATGGAGAAATTTTTCAAAAGCCGCCTCAACGATCTGCAGTATTGCGTAAAACCAGAACGAGAACAATCTACGAGTTGGAGTTGATGGAACAAAAGGAACGACTCTTGCTGTTGCGAGTATTGTGCGAAGCTGGAACATACATTCGTAAACTATTCTATGATATTGGTGAAATACTGGGACCTGGTGCAACAATGGTTGAACTACGTCGTTCACGCGTGCATCAATTCAATGAGTCTAATAGACTCGTTACCTTGCACGAGCTTGCAGACGCATATGCGCAATGGGAAGAAAAACAAGACGACTCAAAATTATACAAACTAATTCTTCCAATAGAATTTGCGTTGACTGAAATAAAGTCTGTCGTGATACGCGATTCGGCAGTTGATGCGCTATGCCATGGAGCACAGCTCGCGATACCTGGGATTCTCCAAATCTCTCCAAATCTCTCCAAGGGTGATCTTGTTGGAGTCTACACACAAAAAGGCGAAGTCGTAGCGCTGGCAGAAGCTCTTTTATCCGAAAACGAAATCAAGGATGCGACAAAGGGGTATGCGTTTACCACAAACAGAATAATCATGGCGCCAAACACCTATCCAAAAAACTGGCGCACAAAAGCAGTTCGCCCAAAATAACATGTTTCCAAAAGGACTCGTTATTGCAGTCTGTACCGGAGTACTGTCCGCAATTATATTCGGTGTCTATCTAGAACAACTGAATTCAAAAAAACAAGGCCTAGAATTCATCGAAGGTCCATCACTATCCGTTATGACCGACAAACAAAACTATCTTGCTGGACAGAGCATACAAATTAGAATTATAAATTCTGGAACCCAAGTATTGATGTTTTCTGACAAGGCACCAAAATTGCAAATTAGGGCACTTGACGGAACCACTATTTTCTCATCAAACATCCAAAATTCGACACTCGATCCAAAACAAGAGTCCGTATTTGTCTGGAACCAAACAAAAAATGACGGCACGATGGTAATAGGCGGTCGATACGTCGTGGAATCCAGCACATTTACAGAAAATGAACAAAAAATCACCGATTCTGTCACTATTAACGTGCTCAAGTGATTGATGGATTCTAAGGGCTGACTGGGCAGGAAAATTTAAAACAAGTCCATCGACAACCAAATTAGACTTGGGGAAAAAAATCAAAGTAGGGCTAGTTGGGATTGGAAACTGTTTTTCTGGACTAATTCAAGGAATCGAGTACTATAGGAAGAATCCAAAACAGCAAGTGATTGGCCTAATGCATGAGAAAATAGGCGATTATTCAATTTATGATCTTGAGTTTGTAGCGGGGTTCGATGTTGGCATAAACAAGATTGGCAAGACAATCAACGATGCGATATACGAATCGCCAAACATGGTGAACTGGGTTAAAAAACAAAAGATGCCGAAATCAAAGGGACGTGTATATGAAAGCCCGCTTCTTGACGGCGTCGGAATCTGGGTTGAAAACAAAGTAAAGCCGCTAAAAAGCAAAAAAACCCAGGAACAAATCACCAAAGAAATTAAACGAAAACTGGACGAAACTGGAGTTGAAATAATTGTCTCTTATTTGCCTGTTGGATCTGATAAAGTAACGCAATACTGGGCTCAGACATGTCTTGACACTAATACTGCGTTTGTAAACTGCATTCCGTCATTCATTGCATCCGAAGGCAAATGGGGCAGAAAATTTACAGAAAAGAAAATTCCAGTAATTGGTGATGACATAAAAGGCCAAGTTGGCGCAACTATAGTTCACAGAACCCTTGCCAAACTGTGTGATGATCGCGGAACTAAAATTGAAAAAACTTACCAAATCAACGTTGGCGGCAATACTGACTTTTTGAACATGAAAGAACAAGAAAGACTGGTAAGCAAAAGGATCTCAAAGACTGAAAGTGTTCAAAGCCAACTAAAGCAAAGACTTGCAGATGATCAGATCTATGTGGGACCGTCTGACTTTATTCCATTCTTGGGAAATACAAAGCTGATGTTCATGAGAATCGAAGGAAGACAGTGGGCAAACATTCCATACAACATGGAAGTGAGACTGGAAGTTGATGATAAAGCAAACTCTGCTGGAATCGTAATTGATGCAGTGCGTTTGGCGAAGATTGCCTTGGACAGAAAGATGGGAGGACCGATAATTCCAGCTTGTGCCTATCTGATGAAGCATCCTCCAAAACAAATGAGTGATCCTGAAGCAAAAAATGAGTTAGAGAAATTTATCAAAGGATAAACACTCGACTCGTCAACAAAAATCACATATTATATAATCAGTTTGAAGATAGTTTTTTGTCGTAAAGACGTTGCCGAGGTCGCCTAGCCTGGTAGGGCGCGCGCCTGGAAATTGAAAAAACCATACAGCGCGTACTCGTAAGGGTACGGGAGTTCAAAT
>SCVO01000105.1 GCA_004322465.1 Candidatus Nitrosotenuis sp. | reverse complement strand
AGAACAACCATTGTCACAAACAAGCGTGAAGAAACCACTAACAACTCTTCAAAAAAATACAAAAAAGAAAGTCACAGTTAGACTGAAGAATGAGGTAGAGTACAAGGGTAAAATGGATAATGTCGATTCCTACATGAACTTGATCATGACAGACGCAGAAGAACTTCATGACGGAAAAATATCTGCGAACTACGGCAGAGTCATCGTAAGAGGAAACAACGTATTATTTATCAGACTAGAAAACGAACTATAGGTCAGATTCCCAATGTCGCGAAGTTTTCTTTTTACTTCAGAATCAGTAACAGAGGGACATCCTGACAAAATTTGCGACAAAATTTCAGACGCATTATTAGACGAATTTCTACGACAAGACCCAGATTCTCGTGTTGCCATAGAAACCATGACAACCACAGGTGTTGTGATTGTTGCTGGCGAAGTCACCTCAAAGGCAAGATTTGACATTCAAGATACGATAAGAAAAACCATAAGAGAGATAGGGTACGACAAGCCGGAGTTCGGTTTTGATGCTGACTCGTGTAGCGTTCTAGTTTCATTACATGCACAAAGTCCCGACATATCTCAGGGTGTCACTGCTACTGAAAACAGGGATCAGGGAGCGGGTGATCAGGGATTAATGTTCGGTTATGCGGTAAATGAGACTGATGAACTAATGCCGTTACCAATTCTTCTTGCTCATAAATTAACAAGAAGACTGGCAGAATTACGTAAAAGCAAAGAACTTGCATGGGTAAGACCCGACGGCAAATCGCAGGTAACCATAGAATATGAAGACGGCAAACCAAAAGGAGTTGAGACAATAGTGATATCAACTCAGCATTCTCCAGATATTTCAAATTCTGAGATTCGTAACCAGATAATTGAAAAAGTGATAAAACCAGTTTGTGGCAAATGGTGGAACGATAAGATAAAGATTCACATCAACCCAACCGGACGTTTTGTCATAGGTGGTCCGCCGGGAGATGCAGGTCTTACTGGAAGAAAAATCATCGTAGACACGTATGGTGGAATGGGAAGACATGGTGGAGGCGCCTTTTCTGGAAAGGATCCATCGAAAGTAGATAGATCAGCCTGTTACATGTGCAGATACATTGCAAAAAACATTGTTGCTGCAGGTCTTGCCAATAAGTGCGAAGTCCAAGTAGCATACGCAATTGGAGTTGCAGAACCAGTCTCACTTATGATAAGTACCTTTGGTACAGGCAAAATACCAGAAGAAGATATTGAGAATTTAGTCAGAAAGCATTTTGACATGAGACCAAGGGCAATCATATCACAACTTGATCTCAAAAGACCAATCTACAAGGATACTGCGGCATATGGACATTTTGGAAGAAATGACATTTTGTTTCCTTGGGAAAAAACAGACAAGGCAGAACTGCTAAAAAAAGCAGCAGGCCTATAGCATTTCTTTTAGCGGCGTGAGTTTAAAGCCGCATAGTCGTTCCAGCTTTTTGTGATCACCGACAAAGTCGCCGACAAGTATGTTCAAGTCGTCCAATCCATAAACGGCAGTTTTTGGTCGATTTAACGCAGTACGATAGGCGTATTCTAGATCAATTTTTTTGATTTTAGCTTTTTTCTTGACAAATTTCTTTACAAAACTTTCAAAGGTTATAGTTTGTGGACCAACAAGATCCACGATTTTATTTGAAAATTGTCTGTTGGTTACTGAGGCAAGAATTACTTTTGCCACATCGTTAACAGATATTGGCTGTAATCGATACGAACCTGAGCCAGGAATTATTATTGAGCCCTTTTTGACTTGCGTATTCAGGTTTTTTGTCAGTGGATCATTATTTCCGATTATGTATGATGCCCTCAGAATCGTGTAATCAAGACCAGACGCAATTATCTCTTGTTCCGCTTTGAATTTTGAGATGAAGTATCCGAATGTTGTTGATTTGCTTACGCCAAAACCACTTATGTAGATAATTTTTCTAATCTTTGCGTTTTTGCATAAATGCACAATTTTTTTTGTTAATTCAACGTTGACATCCTCATAGGTAGCGTCAACACTTTGTGCTCCTTGACCAATCAGATGAACTAATGCATCGCAGTCATTTAGCTTGGCAATTAGGCGTTTCTGATCAAGATCAGAATAATTGATATTTGTTTCATATTTGAGGGATGAATGCCTGTCTCTTGTCAGGCTAGTTATTGATATCTTGTTATGACTAAGAAATTCTCTAATATTTTTTCCAATAAATCCATTTGCACCAGTAATAGCAATTCGTAGTTCTTTTTCTTCCACAAGTATCACACTACCAGTATAATTTTAAATGTGTACTACCAAAACTAGCCATTGGATGCATCGCAGTGCTACCAAACTCTTGGCTTGAATGAAAGTGCTTCGCTTAAGGAAATCAAGCAGGCATACAGGCAATTGTCATTAAAATATCATCCAGACAGAAATAAAGAAAGAGAATCCGATAAAAAGTTCAAAGAAATTACCGAGGCATACCAGTTTTTAAAACAAGAACAGAAAAGAAGCAATGCAGTGCACAAGGATGCGGCAACCGCACATGCTGATTTTTGGAGCTATTACGACAAGAAAGCAAACGATTATTTCAGATTTAACCGTCAGGCCAATTTTGACGAATTTACGCGTAACTTTGGCGCTAATTTTGATAAATCGCAAACTCACAATACGGAAAAGCCAATCTCTCATAAAATGACGCATGTTCTACTTTATGGAGGGCTTGCAGCAATGGCATTGTGGATAATTATTTCAGAAATTTTAAAGTAATCTAAGAAGAGTTATTACATAAAAATAACATATCAGTTCGTGAGTGATGTAGAAAGACCGAAAGATAAACTGCGGACAGGTTTTACAACTGGCACATCTGCCGCGGCATCCGCAAAATCAGCGTTACTTGCAATTATAAATCAAAAAAAAACTGAGTCGGTTGAAGTTTTATTGCCAAAAGAAAAAAGAATTACAATTAAAATATCAAGTTGCCAGTTTGATTCTATGTCGTCTAGGTGTTCAGTGATAAAGGACGGAGGAGATGATCCAGATGTGACACATGGTGCGGAAATTGTCGCTGATCTTAGTCTCACAAACAAAACAGGTCAAATTGAGATAGATGGTGGTGAGGGAGTAGGCAGGGTGACAAAGCCAGGCCTTGGCTTAGAGATAGGCAGTGCTGCAATTAATCCGACACCTAAAAAAATCATAATTGAAAATTTGATGCAGACTGGAAAAAATATTCTTATGAAAAATGGAATCAGTGTGACTATTTCTGTTCCCAGGGGAAAGGAAATCGCAACAAAAACGGATAATCCAAGGCTTGGTATTTTGGGAGGAATATCGATTCTTGGAACGACTGGAATAGTAATTCCTTATTCCACAGCATCATTTGCTGCCGCAATTAGACAGAGTCTTGATGTTACTATTGCGATGAAAAACGATACTGTCGTGTTGACTACAGGCGGACGAAGTGAGGAGTTTTCTAGAAAGGAATTTGACTTGCCTGATCACTGCTTTGTCCAGATGGGGGATTTTTCAGGCTATACAATCCAGCAATGCGCTAAAAAAGGAATACGAAAGGCGCATGTTGCCGGCTTTATTGGCAAGCTGGCAAAAATGGCAGCGGGTGTCAAACAGACGCACGTTAAGGGATCCAAAGTAGACATGGAATTTCTCGCCAAGATAGCAGGCACGCTGACTGCCAATCAAGCCATATCAGAGCAGATTAAAAAAGCAAACACGGCAAGACACGTACAAGAGATAATTATTGAAAACAATGTTGAGGGGTTTTTTACCGCAGTTTGCGCTGAGGTGTACAAACAAATGCGCCAGCACTCTGAAGACAAGGTGGAATTGGATGTGATTCTTTTTGACTTCGACGGCAAAATACTTGGAAGGTATAATTCATCCTAAGAAATTTTATTGAACAAGTAAAGATGTCATTTATGGAAAGAACGGCAATTCTTGCAATTACAAAAAATGGAATCAAGGTTGCATCTACAATAAAAGAGAATTTTCCCACATGGCAGATATTTGCACCATCAAAATTTGCCGATTCCACAAACGTAAATTGGTATGACGACTCTACAACAGCCAAGATTGCCGAACTGTACAAAAATAACGATGCAATAATTTGCATATTTTCATTGGGTGCAGTGATTAGACTTATTGCTCCCCACCTTGGAGACAAAAAAACAGATCCCGCTGTAATTGTGATAGACGACAAGGCAAATTTTGTCATAAGCACGTTATCAGGACATTTGGGAGGTGCGAATGAGCTGGCAGCTGATGTGGCAAAAAAACTTGGCACTACTGCGGTAATTACCACGGCCGCAGACGTAAACAAAACCATCCCAGTTGATTTGGTAGGAAGAAGGTTCGGCTGGAGCATTGACGACGATTCTACGGTGACAAAAATAAGCGCGTTTATGGTAAACGATGAAAAAATCGGCATTTATCAAGATGCGGGTGAACGAAACTGGTGGGAAGGAGATCTACCAAAAAACGTGACAGTTTACGATACGTTTGAAAAACTAGAGCAATCAGATTCCAAGGGCGTTTTGATAATAACGGACAAAAAGATCACAGGTGAGATTTTAAAAAATGCAGTGGTTTACAGGCCAAAAACATTGGTTGTTGGGATAGGATTGCATGGAAATACCACGAAAGAAAAGATAGTGGAATGCCTGAATGTATGTCTAGAAAAATTTGGCCTTAGCCATAAAGCGATTGCAAGATTCGTATCGCTCAAAAAACCGCAGGAGAACAGCAGTCTGGTAGATGCTGCAAAAGAATTTGGAGTTCCTGTAGAATATTTTGAGAGAGAAGAGCTGGCAAAGGTCAGAATCCCAAACCCTTCAGTAATGGTTGAAGCGTATGAGGGCACCGCAAGCGTGTCTGAGGCAGCATCGATACTAAGTTCCAAGGGAATACTTGTTGTTGAAAAGCAGAAATTTCCGCCGGATCTAACTATTGCTGTGGCGAGGATTGAAAAATGAAGCGCGGTTTATTATTGGTTGATAGGGGTAGCAAGGAGCGAGAGGCAGAGGAAGAGCTCGAGAAGATCTGCCTCAAGGTAAAGGAAAAGGGCGATTATGTTTTTTCTGAATACTGCTTTTTGGAAGTAGTGCCACCCTACATAGAGGATGGAATTAAAAAATGCCTAGACCAACAAATAGACTCTCTTACCATAGTACCCTATTTTCTGTATCCAGGTAAAAAAGTCAAAGCGGCTGTGACTGAGGTAATGAAATTTCAGACTAAAACCAAGATAAGATTTCTGGTAACAAAGCCCATGAGCATGCACAAAACATTACTCGATCTGGTAGACAGTAGAATAACTACAGCTATGAAGAAAAACAATGTAAATCTTCCAAAAAAAGATGTTGATGTATTAATCATTGGCCACGGAAGCATGGATCCGAATGCGCATATTTCAATAAATTACATAGTAGATGGAATGAGAAAAACCTACAGGAATGCAGATTGTTGTTTTCTGGAAATTGAGCAGCCTGACATAGCATCGGGAATTGAGAATGCACAAAAAAATAATCCCCAAGTCTTGGTTATAGTATTTTATTTTCTTCATGAGGGAGCTCATGTTAAAACAGATATCAATCAGGATCTCAGACCAGCACTTGAAAGATCAAAATTGCAGCAAGTCTGCATTACCGAACATATAGGGGTTGATGAAAAAATGATAGATTTGGTTTTAGAAAGAGCCCAAGAGGTAGAGAATGCAAACTAGAAAGGGTCAGTCAATAGAGGATGAAAGTATGGAGATTATTGAACAAGAGATCGGACCTCATCCATACAAAGGTCATGAATGGCAAATAGTGAGGAGGATAATCCATTCTACTGCTGACTTTGATTTTGCAAGGGAGAACGGGATGATTTTTCATAAAGACGCAGTAAAAAACGGATTAGATGCACTTCAAAGTGGCAAAAACATCATAATCGATGTGAATGGGGTAATCGGTTTGTTAAACAAAAAAAATCTTGAAGACTATAAAACAAATGTTATTTGCGACATATCAAATCCCGATGTGGTAAAGGAAGCCATGAAGTTAAACAGGACAAGGGCCCAGACAGCCATGCGTATAAGGGCATCGGAGATGAACGACGCCATAATAGTAATAGGAAATGCGCCTACCGCACTTTTAGAAGTGATTGATATGATAAAAGAAAAAGCTGCAAAGCCAAAACTTGTAATTGGGGTACCTGTTGGTTTTGTTTCTGCTGCAGAATCAAAAGAATTACTACAGACCATAGATCTTCCATACATAACAAATAGGGGACGAAAGGGCGGATCTCCCTGCGCCGCCGCAATAATAAATGCGCTTTTTAAAATTTTAAGGGAAAAATCATCTAGTTGAGAATTTTATACAATTATTAACAAAATTCTTTGAGAAATTATTCCGATCAAAATAAAGGTGCATGTACGAAGCAAGCGTGTTATATTCAATCAAGCCGTCTTTTCTATCATCAATCCCAACACCAATTGATAATTCGTAAGCAAATTTAGAGTCTTTTGGGATTGATCTGAGCTCAGAATAATGAAATTCATGGCCAAGCAACTCTGTTGATTTTTTTGCAATGATACAATCTGAAATGACTTGTGCCTTTGTGTAGTTTAGTGTCATTTTTTTCTCCATTGTGGTTTCAGCGTCAAAAAGGCCAACTGTCGGATACTTTTTGTTGCCATATTCTATTGATTTTGTCAGATACATCAATCCCCCACATTCCGCATAGATTGGCATTTCTTGTTCGGCAAGACTTTTGATGGATTTTTTCATGGAGTGGTTTTTTGTCAAGAGTTGACCTAACACCTCTGGAAACCCGCCCCCGATGTAGAGTCCGTCGCATTTTGGCGGGATCGGATCTGATATCGGACTAAAGAATTCTATCCTTGCGCCTTCACGCCTCAGCGCATCAAAATTATCATAATAGTAAAAATTGAATGATTTGTCCAATGCTACTCCTATTTTTGCCTTGAATTTCGGTTGCGGTTGTTTGTTGGTTTGCGGAAATGGGGATGTCTGCTTTGCTATTGAAATTATTCCATCAATGTCAAGATAATACAAGATTTTTTTTGCAATTTTTTTTATTTTTTGCTTTAGGTCGTTTTGTTCAACTACAGGCACTAGCCCCAAGTGCCTTGATTGTATATCAAATTCAGAATTTTTTGGTACGACACCGAGTATAGGAATTTTCAAGCTAGAAAGTGCACTCCTACACATTTCTTCGTGTTTTTTACTGCCAATTTTGTTAAGTATGAACCCAACTATTCTTGAGTTTCGATGAAATTTCGTATATCCTAATGCAGTAGCTGCAATTGATCTTGCCGTCTTACTTGCATCCAAAATTAGTATGACCGGAGTTTGAAGTATGCTTGCTATGTGATGTGTGCTAGAAAAATTTGAAGTTCCAGAAAACCCATCATAGAATCCCATTACTCCCTCGATGACAGATATATCGGAATGAGAATTTTTCAAAAAACTTGTGACTACTGCGTCTTTTCCCATTATCCAAGAGTCTAGATTTCGCGTATTATTGCCAGAGATTGCAGAAAGGTAGGTTGGATCGATGTAGTCTGGACCAACTTTGAATGGCTGCACAGAATAACCCTTGTCCTTCATTCCATGAATAATAGAACATGTTATCGAAGTCTTTCCTACTCCACTGGTAACTCCGGCGATCGTAATACGTGGAATTCTGCTCTCTCGTACCATATTGTTTTAGAAAATTAACAACTATACCAATGTTTTTAGTATTCAATCACAGTTTTTCATTATGGAAAAAGATGGCCTTGTAATAGTATACACAGGTAAGGGAAAAGGCAAGACCACGGCGGCATTAGGTATGGCGCTAAGAGCAGCAGGATACGACCATAAAACGTGCATGATCCAATTCATCAAAGGCTCTTGGCATTATGGAGAGATGACATCATCAAAGAGGCTAGAGCCAGAATTTGAATTGACAGCGGTGGGCAAGGGTTTTGTTGGCATATTAGACGACAAGACACCTAAAGAAATTCATCAAAAAATCGCAGATGAGGCAATTGAAATAAGCAGAGAGAAAATTCTTTCTGGAAAATACAACATTGTGATACTTGATGAGATAAACTATGCTGTAAATCTTGGTTTGGTATCGTTGGAAAAAGTTCTTGATCTGATAAAAATAAAACCGTCACAACTGAATTTGGTATTGACAGGAAATCATGTCAAACCAGAAATTATTGAAGTTGCAGATTTAGTGACGGAGATGAGAGAAATAAAACATCCATTTCAACAAGGCATAAGAGCAAAAAAAGGCATAGATTTCTGAGCAACAACATTAAATTATGTACGCCGAGCCAAATTTGCATGGCTACCGAATCGCAGGAATTACCAGAAATTGGAGAGATTGTAATTGCAACCATTACTAAACTCACTGACCATGGTGCATATGTTAGCCTCGATGAATACAACGGACTACAAGGATTTCTTCACATATCGGAAATAGCCCCTGGATGGGTTCGTTCTGTAAGTAAATTTGTAAAAGAAGGAGAAAAAAAGGTACTATTAGTAAAAAAGGTGAACCCGAATAGATCGGAAATCGATCTTTCATTAAAACAGGTTTCGAAGGAGCAACAAAAGAAAAAGCTGCTAGAAGTCAAAAGAATCGAGAAAGGCAAGACCTTTTTGGAAAATGTCAAAGAGGTAGCCGGTCTATCCGATAACGACGTAGAGAAACTCGAAGATGTGATTTTTTCAAAATACGACTTTGTGTACGATATGTTTTTGGATGTGGTAACAAAAGACATTAGTGTTTTAGATGAGCTAAAGCTTGCCAAAAAAACAGTTTCCGCAATAGGAGAAGTAAGCACAAAAATTAAGCCTCCTTCTGTCGAAATTCGAGGAATCGCCGAGATTACTTGTAATAAATCGGACGGTGTTGAAGTAATCAAGAATGCACTTTTGGATGCCATTGGAGATCAAAAGGCAAATGTGAATGTGGTATACATAGGCGCACCAAAATATAGAATAACTGTAAAAGGTCAGGACTTTAAGACTGCAGAAAGAATGTTAAAACCAATACTGGATAAACTGCAAAAAACTGTTGAAAAGAACCACGGTACGTTTAACTTTACAAGAGAAGAGTCAAAGAAAACAAGAGAGGGATAACATTGAAATTTCAAATCCGTAAATGCCCAGACTGTAAAAGATATACTCTAAAAGATGCATGTTCACACTGCAATTCCAAGACAAATACCGTGCATCCAGCAAAATTTTCTCCTGACGATAAATATGCACGATATCGCATAGCAGACAAGTTCAAAGAAGAGTATTCTAACGATATATAGCTAAGAAACTCTTATGCTTTTGATTCGTGCTTGTTCAACGTCCACAGGTTGATCAGCAGAGTTTGTTTTCAGGGAACCTAATTTGTCCACAATATCTTTACCCTCTATTACTTCACCAAAAATTGTGTACTTTCCGTCCAAGAATGGTGCATCTCCCAATACGATGAAAAATTGTGAGCCAGCACTGTTGATATCTCCTTCTTGTCTTGCCATAGATACGACATATTTTGTGTGTTTAAGGCTGCTAAATTCAGCTGGAACTGTGTATCCTGGTCCTCCTGCCCCCCAAGTTTGAGGTGAGCCGGATTTTGTATTTGGATCACCGCCCTGTATTACAAATCCAGGTATGATTCTATGGAATAATGTTCCGTCATAGAAATCTGAGTTTGCAAGTTTTGTGAAGCTATCAACAGTTTTCGGCGCTACATCTCTGTTGAGCTGAATTACAATATTGCCCAATGTCGTCTGTATTGTGGCAAGGCCATGAGTGGAAGTTTTGGTGATTGATTCGCCAGATGTTTTAGCACCTGACTCTATTTTAGTAGCAGATTCTGTCTGTGTTGTTGGTTTGTAATCTTTATTCACCTCATAAATTAAAACACCACTAATAGGTCCAGAATCATTTCGCGAAAATCCTGAAGACATGTACACAAGTTTTAATGGTCCGTTACCATCTTTAGGAAATTTGATATCATTTATGTAGACTGGAGTATATCCAGGCACGTACGTTTGTGATTGTTGTTGAGTGTTAAGATCTACATACAGCATTGTGGAATACGGGATCATTTTGCCCAAAAGCGTGTCATTCCAGAATTCACTCGTTCCACTTAGGCCATCATCATAGACGTATTTGTCAACTGGGACACCTGCTATTCTCATAAACCATTGTTTTTTGCTTTCATCTCCACCGCCTTGAACAAAATACAGTGGTGGATTTTCACTGTTCACTCTTTGTGCTGCGACATAGATTAAGACATAATCCGCATCTAGTCCCTCAGAAGGTTTGTCGCTGGTCAGTATTTTCCATGCCTCGTCAGGTGGACTGAGTAACATTTTGGCAATCAGCTTTATTTGCCAGTCAATTATGGTGGCGTTATCGGCCAGCGATTTTCTTTCTCCAAGCGTTGTAATCCAATATCCATAATCCCACCAGGATGCAATAACTGCGTCCTTTGGAGTATTGTTCTTGAGCCAGTCAGTTGCATCAAGCCAATCATTTACAGATATGTTGTAGTTACTTCCGCCGTTTAGAATGGTCGGAGGCGCTTTTACACTATTTACCCAGTTGGATCCTGCAGGAAGCATCATTGGGATGATCAACAAAACGGTGATTATTACGGCAAAGGAAATTTTTAGTGATGCAGGATGGGACTTGGTGATTTTCTTGGTTTCCTTTTGTTCAGGCTTGAAGATTTCCTTGGTAAGAAGGGATAATCCGACTGAACCCAGAATTATAAGGGAAAGTGAAGAATAGAGCTCCAATCTTATAAACGCGGAGCTGATATAGATTCCAAATAAACCGATGATCAAAGCAAAAATCTGAACGTCGCGATTATTATTTGAATTATTTAAAAGATTTTTAAAAATTAGCCAAACTCCTATTGCGCCAAATATCATGAAGACAGAATTAAACAGAAACGATTGAAAGACGGTGGTAGTTGCGTGCTCTGCTACGGAATCCACCAAAGGATCTATTGTTGTAAGGAATGGGTTAATTGCATTCAGATACCTAAAACTTGGAAGCCCAAATACGTTTGCAGACAAGATGAAGATGCCAGGTATGATTACCGCTGCCAAGAGTAGTGCGGAGTTACGCTTTCTGTGTTCAACCTTGCTTATTTTTTGAATAAAATAGCAAGCGATGAGAAAGATCGTCGGTCCAATCAGCATAAAGCCGCTGGCCTTTGTAAAGAACTGAATTCCGGGTCTTTCCAAGGGCGCAATAGCGATTGCAATACCAAGTAGAAATGCTGGAATTGCCCACATGAGAAAGCGATTGTCTTGTCTGACAAATGGAAGCGACATTATAAAAAGACCAATAGGTAAGACAAAAAACTCGCTTCCTCCCCATGCTGAAAAAGAAAAGCCGAGAAATATTCCTCCCCCTAATAATTTGGCAAGGGCAATTTTATGCGAATTAGATTTTATTCCACTTAAGAATAGATAAATCGCAAGTAGTCCAAAAAATAATCCAAGGGGTTCTGACTTGAACCATCCAATTGAACCTCTAACAATTATTGGTAAAGAGATGGAATACAACAATGAGGCAAACAGTCCTGCAGTAGTCCCACCAATCACCCTAACTAAGGCAAATACAACAATTGCCGTAAGGGAACCAAGAATCATTGGCAATACAATTGTAAAGCCGTAAAGACCAGTGCCACCGCCAAAGATTTGGTAGAGTGTAGCTGTGGTTACATGCAACATTACTTGAGAGGTTGCCGCAATATCCCTTCCATGAGGATACCAACTCATGTCATCATGCCAGTGCAAATAGGCGTCTAAGCCGTTATCTGTGATGAATTTTGTTGCCCTGTAATTAAAAAATGGGTCAAATTCATTTAATTGGAAACCATAATCTGCAGGTTGAGACCTGATTAGTGCAGATATGGAAAATGATAGTGAGAGAACCAGCATTATGAGCAGATGATGTATGCAAAATTCAAAACTGCCTACTTGGAATAATTTTTTATTAGAAAGCAACTGATTCTTGTCCTAGATATTATGCTTATTACTCTTTTGAAAGAATTTGTACTTCTGCCGATGTTACAAGTTTTTTGAAGGCTTTTGCATCGTTTTGGCTTCCCACAATGCTTCCATAATGTATTGGGATTGCAAGTTTTGGTTTTATTTCTTTAACCGCGTTTGCCGCTTCATTTGGAGTCATGACGTACGTTCCGCTAACTGGTATGAATAGAACGTCCGGTTTTATGTCAGTCATTTCAGGTATCAAATCAGAGTCGCCAGTATGATAGAATCTAGTGTTGTTGACGGTTATAATGTATCCTACCTTGTTGTCTTCTTTTGGATGAAACGGTTTTTTCGTATCAGGATTAATCTTGTCAATATTGTAGGCTCGAACTGCGTTTATTTGGAATCCATCAATATTGATTTTTTCATACGGGGCAATGCCGATTAATTTTTTGTATGGTAATTTGATTTGCTCAATACACTCTTTTGCTGCTATTATGGTGGTTTTCTCATCGGCAATTTTTTGCAAGTCGGCAACACTCAGATGATCAAAATGATTGTGAGAGATCAGTACAATATCCGCATGAAATTTTTTATCTAACTGATATGGATCAAAGCAAATTACGATATTATCTTTTGTTAACGTGACTGTATCATGTCCGTACCACTGTATCTTAACACCATTATATTCCAGCATAATTTAAAATCGCCATTTACCAAGTTAAACTTTGCTTGATTCCAAAACTATTTTGTTATTCGATATAGAAATTATGGAGCCGCCTGATTTTTTTATGATTGATTTTAACTCTCTGTCCATTGTTGCTACAATACCTCCCTGTTTTTTTATGTACGATTGTAAGACTGCATCAGCAAAATTACCTCCCAGTGAAATAGTCGGAAACGATTTGATGTAATCAAGCGTTATGGTCACGACGTCTTTTTTTTCTTTGTCATTCAGAAGGTTCTCCAGTTCCGTGATCACAGTACTTGGAACAACGAATCTAATACTGCCAATTTCGGTATCAATTGTTGAAAGATTCTTTATTCTATTGGTAGCTAGATGAATGAGAAAACTTGTGTCGCATATTACATTAACCAACTATTCCTGCTCCGATTAATCGCCATCTTTCCTCAATCTTTCTGCTGATTGCAACATTGCTTTGTTCAAAAAGGCAGACTGGCCTCTTGAATTGAACCTCAATGTTTCCTCCTTTAGCTTTGCTTACTTTGGCAAGAACCGGTGCGGTTCCTATATTGAGTCGCAATGATTCTCCTGCCTGAATTGGTGTCACTTTGATATCATTTATTGTTCCGACCGCAGAATCAAATAGATTGACTTCCAGCTGTGCTTCATTCGAATTTTCTGGCAGTGTGCCAGGTTTTCCTATAACTGAACCAATCAGAGAATCACTGCGAGTAAGCGACGGATCCAGTTTGGTTCCTATTGCTACAAGACCTCCTGGCTTTACATCGTCAACTATTCCGGCTGCAGTGCCTAATGAAACAACTTGAGTATGAATTGGTTCGTAATTGTTTTTCTTGTTGTTTAGGATGCCAGGTTTTATTTCAATTTCGTCTCCAATTGAAAATGTTCCTTGAGTTAAGCTTCCTCCGATTACTCCGCCCTTGATATTGTTTATTTGAGTACCCGGTTTGTTAACATCAAATGATCTTAGAACATGCATTACTGGATCTTTAGATTCTGCTCTTTGCGGAGTTTGGATCGTTTCCTCTATTGCCCCAATTAATGCATCTATGTTAAGTCTTGACTGTGCGGAAATTGGAATTATTGGCGACTTTGCAGCTTTTGTGCCCTTTACAAATTTAACTATATCAGCATAGTTTGTTGTTGCGTCTTTGTACGATACAAGATCAACCTTATTTTGAACAATTACTATTTGTTGAATTCCAAGAATTTGAAGTGCTAAGAGGTGTTCCTTTGTTTGCGGTTGCGGTACTTTTTGATTCGCTGCTACAAGCAACAGTGCTCCATCCATTAGTGCGGCGCCTGAAAGCATGTTCGCCATAAGACTTTCGTGTCCTGGGCTGTCTACAAAACTGACAACTCTGCTTAGTTCGCTTTCTTTTCCACAGTTCGGACAAGTTGGAGTAGTAGAATATCCCAGTGGCACTTCACAGCTTTTGCACTTGTAAAATGCGGCATCAGAATATCCGACGCGGATGGTAATTCCTCTTTTTAGTTCTTGACTATGAACACTCGTCCATTGCCCAGTTAGTGCTTGAATGAGAGTAGTCTTGCCATGATCAACGTGTCCCGCAGTTCCAATGTTTACACATGGCTGGTAACCATATTTTTTTACATACCATTCGGGAAGAGTATCACGCCAATGCATTAGTGAATCTCAAAAAATCTAGTATGTTAATCTATGCTTCCTTGTTCTCTATTGGAGCCTCTTCTATTTTGAGCTCGCCGTCGTATGAGCAGTTTATTTGATAGATTTCTTCTGAAATTGTATTTCCTCTGATCAATCTCCTTCTGCGTTGTCCTTTTTCGACGTTTTTGAGTCCAACTCCCTTTGAAATCAGGACCTTTTTTCTTGCAGTGCCATAAATGTCAGATCTCATTGGCATTCCTGACTTGTCACTTCCACCACTGATTTTGAGTTTTCCAGCTAAACCGATTATGGCTGCATCAACCTCATTTCCAATGTGTAGTCCTATCAGTACATTAGCATCTTTGTCTTTGAGTTCCTTTGATGTGGATTTTCCCTTTTTGTCCGATATTGTCAGTTTAAAGTTAGCCAAGTATTGCTCAAAAAATCTGAGCAACTAATTAACCTTTGGAGGCTCTGCTAGCCAATCTGTACATGTCAATGGATTATTTTGACGTGTTCACATTTAATGCCTCAAATTCGCCTAGAAAAATTTTAATCTTAATTCGCACAATTGCTATAAAGATGAAAGAAGAGATTTCCTGTCCAAGATGCAATACCAAGATGACCTCAATGCAGTCATGTCATATGATTTGCAGTAATTGCGGAGCACATCTTGATTGTTCAGACAAGGGTAGTTTTTGGTAATTAGAATCCTGGTCTTCTTGGGATATAGTCAGAAGCCATGTTAACAGCCTTGTCTCTCATGATTTCTATATAATTTTCATACTCAGCCTCAAAGTTACAGTGCGGGCACTTTACTGATTTTAGATCGGCGTCTAAGACTGCCACCCTTTCACATTCAGGACATTTGGCATCCATGGTTGACTTACGTGATCAAACTATAATAATGCTAGTTTCAAAAACCGAGTTGCGCGGAGTTAGTCCAGCCTGGTAGGACGTCAGCTTCCCAAGCTGAAGGTCGCGGGTTCAATTCCCGCACTCCGCATCCAATTCTTGTACAGCCTGTTTGATATTGGTTTGATCTTTTGCATTTGGTGTATATTTTAAATAATTTTCAAAGTCTTCTTTTGCTTTCCTTTTCATGTTTTGTTCCAGTCTCGCTATGCCACGATTTTTATAAATTGGACCAAATCGATTTGGATTGATGTTTATGGCCTGCGTATAGTATTTGTCTGCTTTTTCATATTGCTTTGTTTTGAGATAATAATTTCCAAGCCCACGATATGCCAGATAGCATAATTTGTTATGTTTGATGCTCTGCTCGTAATATTTTATGCATTCTTGGGAATTTTTTTCATTATAGATTCCCCCAAGAAGACATGACGCAGTAGAATTAGTTTCATCAAGAGATATAGCATCAATGAGCGTCTTGATTGCATCGTCATGTCGATTTTGCAGATTAAGCTTTTCTGAAACAAAACATAGCCTGTTAGATTTTTCTCTTGTCTTGTTTTCCACCTTGATTACCGATATTATGTCAATTGGAGCTATCAGTATCATCAGCCTGCCGTCCTCTTCCCAAAGCTTGTCAAACTGTTGTTCAGGTATGACTCCAATTTGATCTGGCTGTGGCATATAGTGAATTATCGATTTTTCCTTTTGATCATAACCAGAAATAACCGAGGCATGCTGGACTGTCTCATAAAGCCCAGGCAAGATCACAATTGGAGGTATTCCCATGTCGATAATTTTTTTCAGCTCTGAAAGTGAGGAGTGAAGAATTAGGCTACCAAGTCCGTGTCGCTCTGCAATTTCTATCCCCTCAATTAGTATACTTCCGCGTACGTTTGGATATTTTTTTGCAATTTCCCTTGCCTCTGAAAATGGTAAACTGACATCCCAGTATTTCGAGACTGCACTGACAGCCAAGGGCAAGCAGGTATTTTCTTCATTGACGATTGGCAGTAACAGCTCATGCTCGCTCATAGCCTAGGACAGTTGTTTTTGCTATTAAAACCAATCACAGCAAAAGAAAATTTTCAATTAGTCCCAGACCATCCTGCGTCATTTCCGGGTGAAACTGAGTTCCAAATATTCTTGAATCCAGATATTGGATTATCTCATAATTGCATGATTCAGACTTTGCAATTTGGGTAAACGATTTTCCTAATTGAGAGATCTCAAAATTATGGCTTTGGTATACCTCAATTGCTCCATCACACAACGGGTTTTTGTGTACGGTTGTTATTTTGGAGTTTCCTTTTTGCATCGTTTGCATTTTTCTAATGGTACCCCCAACTGTCAGGGCAAGAATTTCAGCACCATAACAAATTCCCAGAAGTGGCTTGTCTTCCAAAATGGCATGATTTACTATTTTAGAGTTTATGGCGTTCATGTCTCTGTTATTTTTGCGCCTACCAGACAAAATGAAGGATTGAAATTTGTCTAATTTTTCCAGCACAATATCATCATATGACAATGTGGTAAAGGGAGTTTTTTTTGCAGATAGGAAGTCGATGATGTTTTTTGTATATACTGATCCGTTGTCGACCAGTAGCAGCAACTACTTGCCTACTCCAATTGAGATATAGTGTAGTTCGGAGACATTGTCAACCGTTATGATTGTTCCAATGTTTAACATATCACCGTCTTGCCACATGAGTACTCTCTTGCTTCTCGGTATGACAAAGTCGTCGACAAATTTTGAAGTCAGTTGACTTGTCGCATCGAGATCAGACTGCGTATAGTATGAAATTTCACCCTCTTTGAACGAGAGTGGAATTTGGATTGATGTTGGCGTTACAATCTGCAAGTTCTTTTGCTCAATTAGCGATTTTATTTGCTGTATTCTGGCGCTTTTGTCAGGGCTAGCTACGTCCTTTGATGCGGATGTCGGTACTACGCCTGAAAGCTTGTGAAGATAGGCTTCAAATGCCTCCTCCTGAGTGTTGCCAAGACCCACATAGTATTCTCCATCAAACGCAGCACCCACAGCTGCAATTGTTCCAAGTTGTGCTACTACGCCCTCTCCAGAACCTGCAGTATATACCGGAATAAAGTAAACATCGTGATCTCCTACTCGATATAGAATATTATCTCCGATACGAGGGTTTCTCAGAAGGGTCTTTAGCTGGGAAAAGTCGGTGTCCTTTTCTAACGCTTCCCGTACAGCTGTTGGACCAATTAATTTTGTAGTCGAATTCACAGGTACTTGGTAGAATTGCATTTTTCCAAGTGTAGGCAGATCATTCTCTACTATCATGTATCCAGAAAGATTCCTTCCCTGAGAAACCTTTAGCTCAAGGGACAATAATCCAAGGAATTTTGTCTGATCAAACCCAGGCGGCTTTGCCTCGATATAATATGCCTCAAGTTTGTCAGGTATCTTGAAGAATTGATTTGCCTGTATGAATTCCTCCGTGTTGGTTACGTGGTAAATGTTGAACATCTCCGTCTTCCATGTGAACAGTTCCTGCGGGTACCTTACTTGCTCAGTTAGCCATGATGGAATATCGACAAATTTGTCGCTGTACTGGCGCTGTATCATTTTTGCAAAATAGTCGTTTCCGTATTTGAGTAGTGTGATATTGCCGTCATAGGTATCTACCAGCGCAAAGCCAACTAGTCGTAGGTATGGATTGCCCATTGACCACGGTACTGAATGTGTGTCAAATCCAACAATGAGCGGAATTAGCCAGTAGGTCTTCTTTCCGTCAGTAACTGGGTAGAAATCCACGTTTTGGCCAAACATGTTGTACAAGAAATACGGGTAAAGTGTCTCCATTCTGGAATTGACATCCTTGTATCGCATCACATGTACAGAGTCTGCCGGGTATGACAAAAGAAAGTTTGGCTCAAATATCCAGCTGAGCGGAGGCGATACGTCAATTCCTCCCGTTCCAGAGTAGAATGCTCCATTTAGCTCAGCGCTTGTCTGACGGTTTGTGGGATACGCAGACCACGTCTCGCTAAAGAGGCCGCCCTCTCCATAGTAGATGGACCTTTGAGCAAAGAGTTTATCGCTATCAATTGATTGACCAGTTGTTGCGTCAAGTGTCAAAAAGCCGTTTGGGATGTTAGTGTATACAAGGTGTTCGTTGTACCAGCGATTTTCAAGGCTTACCGTTGACGGGAGCACCGGCTTCATTGACGCAGTCCAGTACATTGTTTTGTTAAATCTTAGAATATCGTTATCGTCAAATTCTACGTACTGTCTTTGACCTATTTCCGGTTTCAATTTTGCAAAGGCTGCCTCCCAATCCCATATTCTGATTGAGCTTAGAATGTCGTGATTCTTTTCAATGTAGCTTTTGATGTTGTTTGGGGAGACAGACTGTAGTTTTACGTCGTTTACGTTTATCTGCACTTTGTCTAATTCGCCAAGGTACCTGTTTACTGTAATTTGCTGCTGCGTGTATGGGCCAAGATACTCAATTTTCCTTGTGTCTGCAATACTGTTATTGACAGCCATGACGGAGCCTACGATTATTGCAATTGCAATCAACACCAGTACGCGGATATAGACATCGCGTTTTATTGGATGAGTCAGTATCTTGGAGCGGATCTTGTCAAATATTGAAAATCCAACTAGGATAAACCCTGCAACCAGCGTACCTCCAATCACATATCGAGTGTTATAGTCAATTTGCTCTGTGAAAAACATGTTGATTCCAGCCCAGATTATTCCAATTCCAATTATGGCCTCAATTGTAGAGACATAATTTAGGAATTTTGGCTTGCCCTGTGACGAGTCATACATGTACGAAGTAACCACTTTAACAATCGAGTGGAGTCCAACATAGAGTGCTAATCTTATCCCAATAACACCAAGTAACGGGGGAAGAAGAATTGTAAGTGACGGAATGAGGGAAATCACAGTTTGTGCCGCATCTGATGAATGCGGTGTTACAAACGGCAGCGAGAAGAGATTTGATAAATTGTCGATTCCAAGACTATTGTTGTCAACCATGTCCACCACGGCAAGGCCGAACATTATGTTTACAAAAAACGCGCCAAAGAGGAATATCTTGGTAATTTGCCAAATTACAAACTGCGGTACGCTAAGTTTGTAGTCCCTAAAGCTGGTGACATTTTTGGATACCGGATCATGTGTGGTTCTGTTCAAGAATGTGATCATGACATGGATGGAATACCAAACAGTTGATGATCGGTTCCTGATGTCCACGTTGACTAGGGCTATGGATGATAGAACAAGGGCGGAGACAATTGAATAGTAGAGGGGTTTTGTAAATTGGTAGCCAAACTCTGTCATGTTCATTGACAAAATGACGCCTTGGTTTCCGACTATAACCAGTATAATGATTCCAATTATTGCAATTATTCCTAGTCGTATGTACTTACCAGCGTCCGGCGGCGATGAATTTGCTTCAGTAGAGGAGCTATACAAAATCAAGTTTGCTCCTTTATGGACAAATTAATGTCTTACCTGCTGGAATTGAGTGAATTCGCTTGTTTGATGGCTAAGCTACAGTTGCATACCCTTTGCAAATCATATAGACTGCGGCATACTTTGGTATGGTGACTCGCTCTTTTTTGTATGGGCCAAATTTTTTATTTTTTAGCTTAAATTCGACAGGACAGTTGGCCAGAATCGTTACTTTGTCATCGTCAATAAAGCACGCGTCATTTCCTGGATTGAATTTCTCAAGCTCGTTGCATAGTATCTTTGAGAGGCCGCTCTTGCTGTTTATGGTTCCAGCCAGTCGGAATATCCTGTGAACGTCGATTGTTACATTTGGATCAATTTGTGCACCTATGGTCTTTTGCAGATCATCCAGTTTTTTCTTAAATGAGAAATAGCCCTCTGAAATCAATTGTTTTGAGAGTTTTGGCTTGTTTGATTTTGAGCCAAAGACTTGTTTTGATACCCTGCCGAGCCAGCCCTTCTCATCGATATCAGAAAATATGGACTTGGAAAAGTCAGACTTTTTTGCGCCAAAGGTTTCAGGCAATGCCCCCTTGAACAGGATATAATCTACAAGTTCTGCCCTTTCCCTTGAATCTAATTTTTCATAGTTTGATTCTAAAACATAAACGTGAAATCCTTCATTGCCAGAAAAATATACTCGTATGTTTTCTTTTTTTATTCCAAGATCACCTGTCAATATTGAGATCAGTTTTCTTATCTCATTTTTGGCACCAGTAATGCAATCCTGGCATAACACTGACGATGTTTCATATTTCGTTGACTTGCACTCGGGACACTCATTTTGTTGTAAAAAGACGTTTCCACAAGTCGTGCATTTTTTGCAGACGTGATTAATTCTGCAAGGAAGATTCAGATCCTTTGCATCTACATCGAAGATCAGATCCGCCCCCTGCCAATCTTTTTCTGCCATCGGTAGGTTTGGGAACAAGTAGCTGGCATTTGAGCAGTATACGTCAGACGGAACGTTTGTCATAAGCAAAAGATGCAATTCCTTGTCTGATTTTATTGGAATATGACGATTCATTCCGAAATTAAATTTTTGATATCCAAATTCGCGCCTTTCTGGATTGGTGTGAGTATGAATTAGATCAAAATGATCAAAATAATATTTTTTGAAGGATTCCTCTAGGAATTTTATGTCTTTGTCAAGCATTTGGAATTTTTTTCCTTCCAAACTGTAATGGATTTACGATGTTGTCACATTCGGGTATTGCGAAGCAGAGGTTTTCACTTTTTAATTTGTCACATGAGGGGCAAGCGTATTTTGTTCCGCTACCAAAAACGCCAGATAGGTGTTTGAGTTGATACAGTGTTATCTTTTCGTTGTAATCGGGAGCGTGTTTGAACAAGGGCGCGATTTCCTCTATGGTTTGGCCTTTGTTCAAAAGATATGTTGCAAGCATGAATCTTCCCGAATGAGGCAGATTCTCGCCTTTACTGAGAACGTCAAGTGCGTGTTTTATACAGGGTGGGGATTCTCCAGTCTCAACAGTTTGTACTGAGAACTTTTTTGCAAGACTTACAAGTGCTTCAACTGATTTTTTGAAGGATTCCGGTATTGAGGGTATGTTGGCAGAATGAATTTTTGAGCTGATGAAATTATCAAGCTCTTTGCGAATTAGTCTTACTGTTTCGTGTGATGTAAGAAAGACATTTCCATTATCAACCAGTCTGTTTACAAGCTTCCACTCTTGTTCGTAGAAATGGGTTGCGTGTTTTAGATAATCCACCACGGGAATTACAAAATAATCATCAGATTTTTGTATGTCCATGGAGAAAAGATCCTTAATTATTTTGATTGCCAGATCTTCCTTTGCCTTGTTGTTTATATCGGAGAGATCCTTTTCGAGAAATTTTTCAGCACGCCTTGCCTCTGCCAGAGAAAATCGCTTGATTAGCGTGTTCATCGCACTTTGTTTTAGCAGTATGACTGCGACAAGAAACGAAAACACCTCTCTGTCCAAATTTTTTACATTGAAATCAGAGTTGAAGATCTTGCCGTTTGCCGCAGTCTCGATTCGCTGAAAGGCAATGTCAATTATCGGCCTTAGATCCTCGTCATTTCCAAACTGCTCAAGAGTAAATCCCTTTTCTTTGAGGTAATTTCCCGCCTCTGTCAGAAAGGGGTATTTTGCGATTTCTTCTGTTCCTAGCTTTAGCACAGATGTTATGATTTGGTTTGACATTAAAAATTTGGGTTTTCTTTTCAAACTGGTTTAAATTATGTGAGGATGATCGCTCTGTATGCGTGTAGGT
>SCVO01000126.1 GCA_004322465.1 Candidatus Nitrosotenuis sp. | reverse complement strand
CATGACAATGTCTCCGTTCGAGAGATGTCTTTCAACAAGATAACCGACTTCTAGATTTTCAGCTATTACAGAGCGGTCCTCTACGAAATCAAGTCTAATTTTTACGCCGTCTGGTCGAACGATATAGTTTACTCCCGGAAATATGTCAGGTCCGTTAATTACGAGTGCTTTCATTCGCTCAATGTTCCATTCTGTTATGATTTCCGGAATCGTTAGCTTTTTCGCGACAGCCTCTGGTACACCTACCTCTGACAGGTCAAGGCTTGGATCAGGCGAAATTACGGTTCTGCTTGAAAAGTCGACTCTTTTTCCAGAAAGCGATCCTCTGAATCTTCCTTCTTTTCCTTTGAGTCTTTGTGTTAGCGTCTTTAGTGGTCTACCTGAGCGGTGGTGGGCCTGTGGTATGCCAGATACTTCGTTGTCAAAGTATGTAGTGGTGTGATACTGGAGCAAGTCTACCAAGTCCTGAACAATGAGTGGAGGTGTTCCGGCATCCTTGCTTTCCTTTAGTCTTTGGTTTACGCGTATGATGTCGACCATCTTGTGAGTAAGGTCGTCTTCTGATCTGATTCCAGTCTCAAGAATGATTGATGGTCTTACGGTTACTGGTGGAACCGGCAGCACTTGCAGGATGAACCATTCTGGTCTTGCAGTGTTTGGGTCATATCCAAGCAGTCTTAGGTCTTCATCTCGAATTTGTGTGAATCTTTCTCTAATTGTAATTGGGAGCAATCTGTGTTCACCGATTTCTGTTTTTTCGATGAATATTGTCGGCTTTGTGAAAATCATATCATATTGCGGTTTTCCACAGTGAGGACATTCCTTTGCTTTTTTGGCCTTGTCTAGAATTTCATCCGGAATTCTTTTCTGGGATAGAATGGTATACGCTGCCTTTTGTTTTTGAACCTGAGTATAATTGTCAAGGTCTTCCTGAGGAAGCTTTAGTCTTGAGCAAGAGCGGCATGTTGCCAAGAGTAGTTTGTGAATGTTGTCAATAAATGCAATGTGCAGTACCGGTTCTGCTAGTTCAATGTGGCCAAAGTGTCCAGGACATCTTGCTGCGGTGTTTCCGCAGGTCAGGCATTTTTGCCCCGGCTCTAGTGTTCCTAGTCGTCCATCCATCAATCCTCCTTGGACTGCCATTCCATCCTCATCGTATGTCTCAGGTGCGGTTATTTCAGCAACGGAGTACTTTCTGATTTCAGTTGGAGACCAGACTGAGAATCGGATTCCGTCAATTGCTTTTACTGTTTGAACTGACAATTACACCCTCTCCTTGATCATTAATCTTGGCGCTACGTTGAGGCTTTGCATTTCTTGCAGCAATAGCTTAAACGCATATGCTACTGAAACTGAAGATACCTTTGCCTTGTCTCCGCAGACACGGCAGACATATTTTCTTTGTTTAACATCATGATATGCGACCAGTCCACATCTTTCGCAGACATAGATTTCAGCTTTGTCGGATTCGTCAAGCAATCTGTCCTTTAGGATCATGGATGCACCGTAAGCGATAAGACAGTCTCGTTCCATTTCACCAAATCTCAGACCTCCACCTCTTGCTCTTCCTTCCGTTGGTTGTTTCGTTAGCATTTGGACTTGACCTCTTGCTCTTGCATGAATTTTGTCTGCAACCATGTGGTGAAGCTTTTGATAGTATACTACTCCCATGAAGACCTCAACTGGAAACGCCTTTCCTGTCCTTCCATCATACATTACTTCTTTACCGGAATATTTGAGACCACTGCCCTCTAGTGCGACTTTGATTTCATCCATCTTTTCTCCAACAAATGCGGAGCCGTCGAATTTAGTTCCTCGCTGTGCCGCTGCTTTTCCTGAGATAGATTCCATGAACATGCCTACGGTCATACGTGACGGGAATGCATGTGGGTTGATCAGAACGTCTGGGATTACACCTTCTGCAGTATACGGCAAGTCTTCATATCTTGCTAGAATTCCAATTACACCTTTCTGTCCGTGCCTTGATGCAAACTTGTCACCAATTTCTGGAATTCTCATGTCTCTTACTCTAATCTTGTACATTTTTCCGCCCTCGTTGGACTGGGTCATGACAACAGTATCTACTACGCCGGTTTCCGATGGTCTAACACCTATTGAGGTGTCACGTCGGTATGGGCCCTTTGACTCAAACTCCCTGTATTCTTCCATGAATCTTGGAGGGCTTGTTTTTCCAATCAAAATGTCTCCACCAGTAGCTGGGGATTCCGTAGCTATTACGCCGTCTTCTTCTAGTAAACGATATGCTTTTTCTCCTTTGTAACCACGGATGTTGTCTTCGGCATTTGGAATTTCAAAATTGTCTCGCATTCCGCCAGGATACTGCTTTGCCTCTGCCTCATAGATTCTAAAGAAGAATGTTCTTCCAAGGCCTCTGTCAACTGCGGCTTTGCTAATCACAATTGCGTCTTCAATATTGTAACCGTCAAACGGCAATACTGCGACAACACAGTTTTGTCCTGCGGGTCGGTCTTCTAATCCAAGTAGGTTCATTGCTTTTGTAGTGACAATTGGCGTCTGAGGATACCACATGAAGTGTTGTCTGACGTATGTGCTTGTGTTCATCATTGGGGTTGAGAATCCAAGACTTTGTTTTGCCATTGCAGACTCGTATGTGTTTCTTGGGGACTGGTTGTGTTCCGGATACGGGATGATGGATGCGCCTGCTCCCAGAATCGCAGATGGGAATATCTCAAGGTGAGTGTACTTTTTAGTGTCTTTATCATCAAGTGTAAGGAAGCAGTTTTCCTCCTCGTTTGCGTCGTTTAGCTCGATTACGCCCATTCTAAGCAGGTCATTCCAAGACATTAGTTTCTTGGATACTTTGTCAATCAGTTCTGCGGTAAGAAGAGATTTTCCGTCTTTAATCACAATGAGTGGTCGCAGTACACGTCCGGCGTTGCAGTTCACATAGAGTCGCTTTGTTGCACCCTCGACATTTGACTTGTGGAATGAGATTCCAACGTGTGGGTGTATCTTTGAGCTTCGTCTTAGCTCACGCAGTGATTCTACTAGCTTTTCGCCGTCCTTGTAATATCCAACCAGTCTTCCATCAACAAAGACCCGGGTTCCGTCTCGTTTTAGATCCTCTTTTGCATCAGTGAAATGAACTGATCCGAGGTCATAGAGTTTTTCTATGATTTCTTCAGGTGAGACGTTTACTGAAATGATTGCAGACAGTGCCAAGTTCTTTACAAGACCACAGTTTGATCCCTCCGGTGTTTCGCTTGGGCAAATTCTGCCAAAGTGAGTTGGGTGCAAGTCTCTTGCCTCGAAGTTCGGCTGAGTTCTTGAAAGCGGTGATTGAATTCTTCTTAGGTGAGAAATAGTAGAAAGATAGTTTGTCCTGTCCAGCAGTTGTGTTACGCCCACTCTGCCTCTGCCCCAGTTTCCTGTTGCGATTGCATTGTTTAGTTTGTCAGAAACTATTCCAGGTCGAATGGCAGCTGCTACTGCGTTGATGCCTCGCTTTTGTCCGGATCTTTCCAGCTGGTATTTCATGTCTCGAACCAAGTTTCTAAATGCGGTTCTAAACAGATCAGCTAGCATCTGGCCTGCGAATTTGATCACTTTGTTTCCATAGTGATCCTTGTCGTCAGGAGATATCCAGTCGAGTTTTAATTCAATTAGTTTGCATGCCGCTTCGCCGAGGAACTGTGCTTTTTCTCTCCTGTTTTCCTGGTGCTTTCCTAGGTGCGGTAAGAGACCCCAGTCAAGCAGCGTTTCTGCTCTCTTTATCTGGAACTCCTCTAGCATTCCAGGCGCGATTCTTTTACTGATATAGACAATTGCGTCCTTTGTTGTTTGCACGTCGGCTGCCTTTTCAAATGACGCTTCCAGTTCGTTTTGAAGGCTTTCCACAAGGGATACTGCAGCTGCAACTTCACGGTCTGCTTCAAGACCAAGTGCGCGCATTAGTGTCACTACTGGAATGTCAACTGGTGAGCCAGGAATTCGCGCGACAATTAGTCCGTCGTTTTTCATGACGAGCTCTAGTTTTGCGCGATAGCCTACGATTGATGAATATACCTTAGCTTTGAAAACATCATTGCCGCCAACTTTTTCCTTGTCGACAATTATTTTGTTGTAAGACAGGTCCTCTAGTCCCACAATTACCCGCTCTGATCCGTTAATTATGAAATATCCTCCAGGGTCGTTTGGATCCTCGCCGTGTTCGATTAACTTTTGAGTTGAAAAGTTGTGCAGTATGCATGCGTTTGATCTTACCATCACTGGAATGTCTCCGATGTGGACAAATCGTGATTCAAGAATTTTTCCGTCCTCAACTACACTTGCCTCCATCATTATTGGCGCAGAGTATGAAACGTTTCTGAGTCGAGCTTCTGCGGGAGTGATGTGTGTGATTGAACCGTCGAGCTCCATCATTCGCGGTTGTTGCAGTTTTACTTTGCCAAGCTGTATTTTGTACGGGTATTCCGCATTTTCAATTTCAATCTGTGCTACTTCGTCAATGATGCTTTGCAGTCCGCGTTCAAGAAACTCATCAAAAGAATTCAGGTGCTGTCTTGCGATTCCCTCTCTCTTTAGAAGATCCTGAATGATTGGCCAGCGTTTGTTTGAGGTGTCAGACATTTTCTAGACCTCCACCACATAACGATAATAGATGCTTTCCCCGGCAGTCGGACTTTTTCTTGTTATTTTTATCATGTCGCCAGGTTTTACCCCAAGTCCTATGATTGCAGGATCGTTTGCGAATATGAACGGCATTTCGGTTGGTTTACAGTTGAATTTTTTTAGTATTTCCTCGGCTTCTTTTTTTGACATGATTTCATGCTTTGGAACATAGACATGATCTGGAACAAGAATGTGACTCTTTTTAGTTGCCACTTGTACCACCTTGGATAGCATTAGCTAAATATGCAAAATTGCCAAACAAACTGTAAAAACTGCCCCAAGTGGTTTATATATATTTAATCAAGATCCCATAAGAAATCAATATTTTTTGTTTTTAGTCAATGATTTTTTTCTTAAGCTTAAATA
>SCVO01000104.1 GCA_004322465.1 Candidatus Nitrosotenuis sp. | reverse complement strand
TAGGATTGGTTTCTATTCCGTTGCCAATCATTTCTGACTATCTATCTCTAGATCATGTTTCTGCATGGAGGGAGGAGTTTCCTCTGCTTTCGCAGCGTTTCGTGCACCAGCCCGCAAAACGGTATGAATCTAATTTAATTTGAACATTGCTGCGTCACTTGAGTTTGGAATGAAAATACTCCTCGTCGTATTTTTCCTTGGCATGCCTTGACTGCAGTCTGTGTCCAATATGCACAGTATCCACATAGAACCTGTAGATGTGCCTGTTTTCCCTCAATCGGGACGACAGGATTCTCCAAAACGTTCTTGCGTGAAATTCCGAGAACCTGTGATCACGTATGATGAAGATTGATTTTTTAGACTTGTCAACTATCTCCAAGGTCTTTGGGCTAAATGCCTGGTCTGCCTGATTCCCGGCACCAAGTATGATAACTTCAGACTCCATTTTATCGAAATTCTCCAACAGCCCTAGTGAGACGTTCTTTGTTTTAGGATACACCTTTTCAAACGGAATTTTTTTCATTTCCAAATCAAACATCATCTCGTTTATTCTGTTCATTATCTCAAGCTCAGTTTGCGGCGATTCGATTACGCCCCTTACAACCCTTACTTTGCTATCGTATGCCTGGGACATCGAGTATGCAATTCTCAATCCCAGATCAGAGTGTCTTCCCTTGTCATATGAGACCACGACGTTTGCAATGTCTTCCTCAAAGTTCTTCCCAAACCGCACGCCAACAAAGTCACAGGTCGACAAGGACAGTAATTTTCTGTTGGTTCGCAGAAACGCAAAATCAACTATTACGATATTGATGCCTTGTTCCTCGACAGTTGCCAGAATTGCCTCCGTGACATCATGAGAGATCCTCACAAGATACCGATGACGTATTGACTGAGGTATTGATTTTTTGAGGTTGATGAACGACTCGATTTCAGATTCAGCAAATTTGTTTGAAACTGCAAGCGGCAGATGGACTGGAATGTGAGTTACATTAAGAAACGAAATTTCACCTTCCTTTTCTTTTGCTATGGCGTTTGCAATTTTGAAAAGATTGACAACGTATTTCGGATGATAAATTACAAGGATTCTGTAGCCCTTTCTTTCTTGCGGTCCCTGATTATAGATCAGAGGTGCATAGTGTTCTATTTCTTTTTTTGACGTATAGAACTTGTAGATGGCAAAGCCAATCACTATCCAAATAATCGCAATTACCCAGCTCTGCGGCTGGGTAAACAAAAGATACAGTGAAAGCCCGATGGCAGATACGGCCCCAAGTATAGGTATCAGAGGAAAGAACGGCGTTTTGAAACTATAATCTAGCTTTTTCCCATACAGCCTTCGTATTGTGATTGCAGCATAGTTTACTTGGGCAAACAGGAACAAAAACATCACACTTGCAGCAAACGCTATGCCAGTAAGGTCAAGGGCCATTGCCAAAAACAGCATGATCAGGCCAGAGGCGATCGTCGAGATTGCGGGGGTTTTGTATTTTGTATGTATCTTGCCAAAAAAATGCGGCAGATTGTAATGAGTTCCCATTGCATATGAAACCCTGCTTGACGAATAGGTGGTTGCGTTTAGTGCCGCAAGTGTGGATACGATTCCGCCCGCAATAACAATCAAGGCGCCAAAGGGAAGAAAATCTTTTGCGGCTTCAATGATTCCGATTTCACCAAGATCCCCAATGAATTGCCATGAAGGCTGTCCTTTGGCTTCTGACGACAGCCCTCCGATGAACGCAAATGTAAACAGGATGTAGATTGCAATAACTGCACAAAGCGAGATCAGTATTGCTCGAGGAATGTTCTTTTTTGGGTTTTTGAGTTCGTTTCCTGTTTGGGCAATCACTTCGTATCCCTCAAACGCAATAAACGTCAGGCCCATCGCAATTACAAGTCCAGACGTTCCCTTTGGCATGAAATTTGAAAAATTATTTGGCCAAGAATGATTTGTGAAAGCCATAGCCAAAATTGCCGCAACGATTAGCAGCCCAATTATTGTGATTTGAGTAATTGTGATGACGTTTCCAACCTTGCTTGTAGGAGATGTTCCGCGCACGTTGATGAACATGAAAATTATAATGACAAGTGCGGCCAGTCCCTTTTCAAGCAGCGGTGAAGATTGAATCAGATTAGTCGTAGACAGCAGGTGTGCAAAAAATGACGCAAATGCGACCGCGTAAAGGCTTCCGGCAATTGCATGTGCAAACCACGACATCCATCCACTTAGAAACGAATTTGGTCGCGGAAGGCCTTCTCGCACCCACCGGTATCCACCGCCAGTGTCAGGCAAGACTGAGCTTAATTCAGCATAGGTCAGCGCAGTAAACATCGTAATGACTCCGTTTATCAGAAAAGCGACCATGAGAGCTGGTCCTGCCTGCGCCATGCCCGGTCCCACAAGCACAAATATTGCACCGCCAATCATGGCTGCAACGCCAACCATTACTACGTCCAACAGTGTCAGATTCCTTGCAAATCCAGCGTCCGAGTTTTCTGAAGCCATGTGTCTAGCGTCTGAAAAAGGGGATTTGAATAAATCTTTACTCGAAATTCGATGTTTGTAAATCAGTCAATATTTTTTATCAATTAGTCCGTATTCCGACAACAAAAGATCGATTTCTCGCTCGGATTTGATCTCAGAATAGTCCTTTAGCAGATCTGCATTTAGCTCATAAAATGTGTGTCCCCAGTTAAATTTGTCAAGCATTGACATTGCAAGCTGCTCATATCCCAAGATGAAAGCAGCCGCTGCAATTGCCTCAACGGTTGTCAATTTGTTTAGTTTCGAATAGTTAACTGGGTTTCCTGCAAGTAACGGCGGGAGTTTACGCGGGATTCCCTGAAATTTTCTTGTAAAAGCAGTTTCGGCCAAATTCCAAGAACAGTCGATTCCAGTTATGGATTTTGCAATTGCCGCATCCTGCTTGAGAATGGTTTTTGGTGCAAACGGATCTAAGATGATGGTATTGCCCTGTGTTTTTGAGACCCCCCTTGCAAGCCCAAACTTGACAAGTTTTGCGGCAGTGCATTTTTTCGGATCATCTTGTTTTAGCATGAATACTTGGATGTTCATTGTGATGAGTCATGATGCGCGTATGGAATATTTTTCTATTGTGTTGGAACGTATGTTATCTCATAATAGAGCTTTGAGTATTGGTTTTGGTCTCGTATTACGTCCAATGTCCAAACTGAATCCTGGATTGTGTTCAAATCAGACTCTGGCATGATGGCAAATGTTTCCAAGAGTGTGCCAGGACCAGAATATTGCACCTTAAAGCCGGTACCATCCACCTGCACAACGGCATAGTCAGAGTTCAAAGTCTTGGTTGATTTAGACACGAGGCAGTCAGATGCTTGCCCGATAATGCACTGGCCGCTCTCAGTTGAGATCTGCATGTTGATTTTTGATTCAGTGCCACGTGCTACAACAAGCGAGCCCTGAACCATTTTAGGTGAAACTTGCTGGTCCTGCAGGGTCTTATCCATCAGAGAAATAGAAACGCTCGAATCGGTGATTCTGTTGAATTTTTCCGATATCTTAGAAGATGTGCTGGCGACCTGTTTTTCTACCACTTTGAAGGTTTTGGTAAACGTGCCAAATTCTGTATCTATTTTTATGACATAGTTGCCAAGAGATGCAGATTGCGGGATTACGTAATCATATTTGTAAAGACCAGAGTCATAGTGCTTGGATAGATCAATTTGTTTTCCGCCCAGTCCACAGTATACGGTTCCACAATTAATTTTGGTGTCATTTTCGGACAAGACAACTAGGTCCATTCTGTCCAGAAATACCACCTTATTGAGACTGCCAGATATGTGGACAGTGTCGCCAGGAGAGTATTCCTCCTTGTCAGCATTCAGAGAAAGAGTTAGCTTTTCATCACCGTTTAGCGGCGTGTTGTTTTTTACCTCAAACGTTGTCTCGGCTTTAATTTTTTGATATGTCGCAGTCACTTTGTATGTGCCGTCTTTGAATACGGTAATAGGAAGATCGTATGTGGTCTTGAAGTTTCCGCCATGATCAAAGTCAAGGGACGATGCAAAGATTTGTTTGTTAACAGAAGTTTTCACCTGAACTTGCACTCTGTCAAGTGTTGCGACCCCGCTGCCGGTAGTCTGTTCTCGGTTCAATGCGTTTCCGCTAATGGTAAGTTTTTCTCCTGCCTTGTACACAGGCTTGTCAGTTGTTACTTCAAGCGGTTTAGTGCTAAGGGAATCGTTTGCAGGATCTTGCGATACCTTGAAAACCACATTCAGTGTTTGTGACGATGTCATTATTGAAATTCTGTAGGTTCCAAAAACAGTTGGCTTGTCTCCCCGATAATTTGGATTGGCTGCAAGATCAAACTCCTTTAGCGGGGTTTGCCAAGTCCAAGAAAATCGGTTATTCTCGACTTTGCTTCCAAAATTCGCTGTTTTACCATCAGGCTTTGTTAGCACGATTTGAACTGCAGTCTGGCCAGTAGTGATTGTC
Source organism: Candidatus Nitrosotenuis sp. (assembly GCA_004322465.1). GTDB lineage: Archaea > Thermoproteota > Nitrososphaeria > Nitrososphaerales > Nitrosopumilaceae > Nitrosotenuis. The sequence continues at coordinate 2,456 of SCVO01000104.1, read as the reverse complement.
CCGTCAAGCTTTACTGTTTCCCCAAGCCCGTAGATGGTCTTGTCAGTCTTAACGATGAGTTTTTTGTTGTTCACATCTAGCGAGTCCGTGACTACGAATGTAGCAGATGTTTTTTTGCCATCGTATTTTGCAGATACTACATAGGTTCCAGGCGAGAACACGGATTTGGTCATAGCTACGTCCAACTTGTAATTGCCGGCAATGTCAGGCAGGGCAGAAAACGAGTACGTCTCTAATTGCGGGTCGGTACTCGGCTTTTTCACCGCCTTGCCCTGTCCAATAAAGGTAAGCGGTTTGCCATCCTCGGTTACGATTGTTATGTATACTGGAATCGCTTCAAATGTACTTCTCGTCTTTGGGATAACATGCCCCAGAATCACCAGTTTATCGCCAATATCATAAGTCTCTTTGTCAGTAGATACAAAGTTCTTGTCCGTCGCTCCAGCATAGGCAGTCGGATCTTCCACTATTTTGAAATATGTGACTGAGTTGCCAAATTCTTTTGAAACTGTCACCCGATAGTCGCCAAGGGTCAAGGTAGGTGCGGAAATAGTGTATTCAAAAGTGCCGTCACCCTTAAGCGGCATCTGATAAACCAGCTTGAAGGCATTCTTGTTTGTGTCCTTGCCAATTGCCACGCTTGTTTGCAAGACTTCGAGGTCTAGGGCCACAACGTGTTTGTTACTTCGTCCAGATATGATAATCGGATCACCTAGCGCATAGTATTGCTTGTCAGTTACGAGTACGATTTTTTCTGTGTCCTTTACATCCTGCACAAGCTCAAACGCGGTTTCAGAGTGTTGTGTTCCATAGTCTGCAATCACATTGTATGTTCCATAGACAGGTTTTACAGTCGTCATAAACACATTTGCTGAGAAGGTACCTTTTGTGGTCGGGTACAGTTTTCCGGTGTAAATTTGAGTTCCCTTTGAATCATACACGGATAGCTTAAGCCCCTCAAGTGGGATTATTTTTGTAGTTGATGCTGAAAGCAGGGCAGTCTGACCTGGAAGGTACGCGTCTTTGTCTGCCATTATGGACAATTCAGATATTTCTTCGCTCGAAGTTGCCGCTGCCTTTTCGCCAACAGAAAACGGCGCAGATGCCTGAGCGACGCCGTACGTTACCGAGACAGCGTATACTCCGGATGTTATTCCTTGGACTCGGTCCAGTTTGATGGATGTCTTGAATTTAAGATTCAGATCAGGATACATTGTAATGGTTTTGTAAAATTTGCCTGGGCCGTCAATTGTGATTACTAGCTGTTGCTGAGAGAAGAACGGTTGTTCTTGGGAAACGCGTTTTGAGACGTTTCCAGTTATTATCGCGGTTTCATCAAAGATGTATGATTGTTTATCAACAGATACTGAGACGGTTGTCTCACCACTGCCAGCAGACTTTGTTTCAGAAATGCCGTTAGAGGATCCCACCGAAGACATTCTGAATATCCAATCATTTGATGCGTTAGTATCAAGGCCGTCATACTTTCGCTGCCATGACGAAAAATCATTTTTTTGATCAGTTATTACCGGGGTTTCGTCAATGACTTGCCCGAAATTATCCCTTAGCTGTACCTTTTCGGAAACATCAGCAAACCACATAGGAGTATAGGAAAAAACCGAAAACTGGCCGGACTTTATTGTGGTGCCGGTTGGAATTGTCAGTGTCCTTTTTGTCGCAATGGTTGATGCGATTTTCCACCCACCAACGTCAACATCTTTGTCTGTTGGGTTGTACAGTTCTACCCACTCAGATATCGCTTTTGTGTCATCACCCGGAGGGTTTGTATCAATTTCGTTGATCACGATATTTGGAGCGGTGGACTCTTCTGCATATGCATAAAGAATTCCCGAAAGTACGAAAATTGAAAATAGTGCCAATATCGATAATGTCTTCATTTTTTGTTTACCTGTGCTTTTTCTGTCAAGTTTATTATCATTTTAGATCTTATTTGAGCAAAAGTTGAGCAAGTTGTTAATGTGAGATGCATTTGTGTTAGAATTGCTCACTTTGGTTAAAAAACGGTGCGTATCACTTATCATTACGCCAGTTTGCGTCGCAGGTGTGACATTTGCCGCCCTCCAGCTTCGAGCCACAGTCAGCACATATTCCTTGCCCAAGGTGTTTTGCAAGAGACTGCTTTCTTTTCCCCACAAACACCTTAATTCCCACATATATCGCGACTGCAATAACTACAGAGTAAATTAGCGGTAACCCGGTTCCAAGCAGCCCTATCATAAAGAACAACACTCCGCCAATCAGAAGCAGTTCGCGTTTGTCGTAAGCCAACCAGACTGTCTGAAATTTGTTGATTAAAAAATCATGTGATATTTTTTGAATAATAAAATGGGATCGGCCGGATTTGAACCGACGACCTCAGGTACCCAAAACCCGAATCATACCAAGCTAGACCACGATCCCGCTGTGTGTGCAGCTTTTTCGCCCCAATTTAAGCG
>SCVO01000103.1 GCA_004322465.1 Candidatus Nitrosotenuis sp. | reverse complement strand
AATTCAAGGTGGCAAACATGGGACGAATCCATTTTTACCTAGCACCGCGAGTTGAAAGTTAAAAGCATTTAAGGTTTAGAGCCAAATGACATCTAGTTTGAGATTAGTAGTAAAGTTTGGAGGAACCTCAATTTCTACTGCAAAAAATATCAAAAGTGTTGCCAAGTTTGTCCATTCACTTTCCAAAAAAAATCAAGTTACTGTGGTCTGCTCTGCAGTAAATGACATAACTGACCGGCTGCTTGATATTTCAGAGTTCATACAAAAGGGAAATAAGGATTCTGCAAACTCCTTGATGCACAAGATAATCAAAGAGCACAAACAGCTTGCGAAAGATTCCGTTTCAAATCAAAAGATTAGAAAAAAGCTTTTTGAAAAACTGGATTCCAACATATTGGAACTCGAGGGGCTACTCCATGGAATGATACTTTTAGGCGAGGTTACACCAAGATCACTTGACTACCTGATATCGTTTGGAGAAAGACTTTCAATTGAGATTGTTTCACACGCATTATCTGATCTAAATGGCAAGACAGTCACATTAACAGGAAAGGATGTAGGAATTGTAACTGATTCTAATTTCGGTTCATCAAAACCGCTCATGGATACAACAAGGCTCAGGGTTTCAAAGACCTTGGAGCCGTTACTTGAGAGGAAGATCGTTCCAGTGATTGGAGGATTTGCAGGTGCGGATCAGCATGGACACATCACAACCTTTGGCAGGGGCGGATCCGACTACACTGCAACAATTATTGCGTCATGTATCAAGGCAGACGAGGTTTGGCTTATGAGTGACGTTGACGGATTGATGAGCGCAGATCCAAAGCTAGTCAAAAATGCAAAGGTGATACCAGAGGTTTCATATGTTGAGGCAATGGAAATGGCACTTTTTGGAGCAAAACAGATTCATCCACGCTCATTTGAGCCTCTGTTATCAAAGAAAATTCCAATGCGTATACGAAATACCTTCAACGTGGAAAATTCAGGTACATTGGTTACTGCCACGCCCGACGAGGCCACAAACAGGACAGTCAAGTGTGTCAGTGCAATACGACATAATGGGTTGATTGACGTCCGTGGCGGAAGTATGGTAGGCGCGCCAGGCACTGCAGCTACAATATTTTCTCTTTTGGCAAAGGCAGGCGTGAATATAATGATGATATCTCAGAGTCCGTCAGAATCAAGCATTTCAATTGTGGTAAAGAAAAACGATCTTGACAGGGCAGTAAACACACTTGAGATGAATCTGCTTGGCAAGGTCATAAAGAAAATCGATGTCACAATTGATGTAGCAATAATAGCATTAATTGGTTCTGGAATGCGTGGAATGGTCGGTGTTGCCTCCAAGGTGTTTGGAGCTGCTGCAAGAAACAAGGTAAATGTAATCATGATTGCGCAGGGTTCATCTGAGCTTAATTTGGCATTTGTCGTAAGGGATAATGATTGCGAATCGGTGGTAAGAGCACTACATGATGAGTTCAATCTTGCCAACAACAGTTGAAAAACTTAAAGATGCTAAGAATCGGGATTATTCGTGAATAAGTTTATCGTTGTTTCTGCAATTTTAATAATTTCAGCAGTTGCGGTATCATTATCTGTTATTGATCAGCTTGCAGTCGCAGTACCGCAAACAAAAATCCAGTTTACCAAGACAATTACCTCGTCCCATGATCCCGGAATAGGACAAGAAGGATTTCAATTTGCTCTGCTCTTGTCTGCAAACCAGAACAGTCTGTACCACGGTTCTGTAACATACACATCGAGTGAGCCGGTTGAAATCATAGTGCTTCACGACCTTGACAAGCAGGACTCAAATGGGCAAGCAACATGGAGTGTAGATGGAAATACCATTTATGGGATTTCTGTAATTGGACCCCCAACAAAGGCAGACTCTTTTGACTTTACTGGTGCGGCACTTGGATTCAGGAGTAAAGTCCCATTCACTGTGACTGCAAGTGTTGATGGCTGGATAAGAGGGGAACCAACACAGATAGTCATGCAGAAAATAGAGCCAAAATCGCAATCATTTACGCTTTCAAAACCACATGTTCCAGTAAGCATTCCAATGCATCTTGGATTTTTTGCAGGCGGTCCCGTTTCCTACATCATTACAGACTCAAGCAACAAGACATTTGGGGACAAAGTCACGGGCAAGCAGAATTGGTCGGTGGAATTTTCTCCAAGGCTTGCAAAGGCACCGGCTTCTGCACAAGACACGGTTTATTCGTTTACAAACGGCATCAAGGGAGAAGGCTTGTATGGATATCAGAACGAGATATTCTCAAGCAGTCCCTCTCAATCAGATTTGTACAGTCCGCTTCATTCACTGATCACAGTATCATGGAAGCAAGGACAAAAGGCCCAAATTCTAAATTCCGCAGAGGCGGTTCTAAAGGCAGAAAAAGAAAGCAGAGTAAAACTGGTAAAAACAAACGTGGTGATTAATGCACCACACGTATTGTGGCCCGGAGGACAACTACAGATTAGAAACAGCACTGACATCACAGACGAATCATCATTTGACAAAGGACAGGTACTTTCAATCAGTAATGAAACAAGAAAGGTGACTTTTGTCGCACATAGAGGATGGGGACTGGATGGCAGAACCATATACTATATCATAACGGATGCAACCCCAGCAGGGCCTGCGAATCTCTTGGGAGTATCTAATGCACCAAAGCTTGCAAATGTATTATCAAATTCTATTGTATCCGAAATGTACCAATTTAAAAATGGGGTCAGGGGGCCCGGGCCTTTGGGATATCAGGCAAGTATTCTATCATCTACTCTAGAAGAGGGGAACTATATTCCAATTTGCCGAGTATCGATAGTTGAGTGGAATGATCCTACCTACGCGGGAATACTTGAAACGATTTCTGATATCAACAACAAAAAATCAGAAAAAATGATAACAGTCCAGCTTGCAAGACCATTAAGCAATGACCATATTGTGAATTGCCCGCTAATAGAATCCCTTAGCTAGATTTTAAAAAAGGGTTCTGTGCAATCTACGAGACCTAAACAAAGGATAAATTATCTTACAGAAGACTAGAATCGCTTGGCAGGAAAACTCTACATTGTTGGCGTCGGACCGGGAAGCCACGATCACATGACATTTCGCGCAAAAGAGGTAATTGAGAAAAGTGACACCATAGTCGGGTATGATACCTATGTGACGTTGGTTGAGGATCTTATCAAAGGAAAAGACATCTACCGATACGCAATGACTCAGGAAGTGGAACGTGCCAAGCAGTGCATAGACCTGGCACGGGAGGGAAAAACAGTCTCACTTGTGTCAAGCGGAGATCCAGGAATCTACGGTATGGCTGGACTGATTTATGAAACTCTGGCAGAGGCAGGATGGGATCCAAGAACAGGATTACAAGTAGAAATCATCCCGGGTGTGTCTGCCCTTAATTCATGTGCATCTCTGGTTGGCTCCCCGCTTATGACAGATTTTGCTGTTGTGTCGATGAGCGACCTCTTGGTTCCATGGGAAATCATAACAAAAAGAGTAGAGGCAGCAGCGCAGGGTGACTATGTAATTGTGATTTACAATCCGTCAAGCAAAAAAAGAATCCACCAGCTGCAGGATACAAGAAAGCTTTTGCTGAAATATCGCAAGCCAAACACTCCTGTTGCAATAATAAAAGGAGCATTCCGTGAGTCCCAGACGATAGTCATGACAGACCTTCAGAACATGGAAGAGCATGCGGACAAGCTTGGCATGATTAGTACCGTTATAATTGGAAATTCCTCAACCTATAATTTCAAAAACCTGATGATTAATCCCCGTGGCTATACATCAAAATATAATCTGCAAAGCTAAACGCTGTTCTTTATTGTTGAATATAGATCCGAGTCCAGTGCCAGTTTGTCTCGTATAGGGGCAATTATTTTCACCAAATGATCTGTAACTGTTTGTTTTAGATCCGATGGGTGCAGCTTTCCTGCGGCAAAATCCGATTCAAGCTGCAAATAATTGACATATGTCACATTTCCCCCAAATTTTTGGGGTCTTGCAACATAAATTTCATTGAACTCGTGGAAAATCACGTTTTTTGCTATTTGTAGAATTGGGTTGTTTGGAATTTGTGCGACATCACACCAAGCCTTTTTTATTTTGTTTGCTATTTCATCATTGGAGTCATGAATGAAAATTCCTGATCCTGGCTTTGATTTGCTCATTTTTGATCCTAAATCATCATCAGGTACAGGCTCTAGCAATCCTGGAAGCAAGCTGTGGTGCACTGCGACTGGAACTTTCCACTTCATTTTTGGAAAGATTTCTCGGACAAGCATGTGGATTTTTCTCTGATCCATTCCCGCATGTGCAATGTCAATACCCATGGAATGAATGTCGACTGCCTGCATCGGTGGATAGAGAAGCTTTGCTAGGTCTATTTTTTCCTCGCTTTCGGATCTTCCCATGATAGTAAGTGTTCTCATTGTTCTTGCAAGCGACATATGTTTTGTAAATTGGACCAGATCTTTCCAGTATTGCTTGGTGGAATCATACAGCTCGGTTCCGTGAATTATTCCAACACCTGGACACACTATTTTAAAGGCATCTTCATAATACTTTGAAACTTTGGAAATTGTTTCCCAGTTTCCGCCAAGCTTGTCATTGATCAAGGTGTGCCAGTCGGCCAAAAAGACATTGCATTGTACGCCCGCCTTGATAAAGTCATTAATTTTAAATCCCGTACTGATCAGGCTTCCCAAGTGAAGAAACCCGGAAATCTCTAATCCGATGTAGTGTTTTGGTTTTGAGTTTGTTTCAAAAAGATTTGTCAGTTCTTCCTTTGTTACTATTTCCTCAGTTGGCGGCCTTGAAACAAGATCTACCTTTGTTGCAACATCCAATTTGGTACAACTTTTACTTGTAACCCTATAAAGCTAATGACGACATTTGCATTATGAAAAGTTGTATCATTGAGGTGCGTTCTTGAATGCTTCTTGAGCCGCCTTTATCTCCTCAGGAGTCAGGTCCTTTTTGTGAGTCGCAATGCTCCAAACGTGCCCATAAGGATCCTGGACTGAGCCGAATCGGTCCCCCCAGAAAGCATCCATTAATGGCATGAGTGATTTTGCCCCTGCAGAAATTGCTTTGTTGAATGTTGCATCGGCATCATTTACGTACAGAAAAATGGACGATCCAGTACCACCTATTGATAGCGGAGAACGGCAGTTCATCTGTGGAAATTCGTCGTTTAGCATTATGATAGAATTTCCAATTTTGATTTCTGCGTGCATTATAATTTTCCCGTCAGGACTCAGAAATCGAAAGATCTCTTGTGCGTCAAAGGCCTTTTTGTAAAACTCGATTGCGCTAGATGCATCGCGCACTGTCAGGGTGGGGGTAACCGTGCCATAACCATCTGGGATTGGTTTTACTTTTGACATGGCAAGAAAACACAAACGTTTGTTTTAAACATTTTTCAAGTGCAATATTTACGGATTTATGTCTTCGATTGATTTTCTTGGCTTTGTGCTAAGATAGAATGCGTGGGCACTGATCAAAAATCCAGCAAGAAACATCTTTGTTGCAAAAATCAGATTCCATGGTCGTGATGGGTCAGGATATGCAATTGTAAGTGCGTCAATGTCCGGCATGTTTCCATCCTTAATTCCAGCAGTAATTTGTGCACCAAGCACCATAAAGTTGTACAGGACCTCATAAAGGCAGATCACAGTTAATCCCAAAAGCATGATTTGTAACAGTGCCATTTTCCACGTGTACAGTTTTACGGTTCTTTTCCAGCCTATTCGCGAACAACAGTACCAACCAATAATTGTGGAAAAGAATAACCAAGTTGTAAGCTTGGCAAAATGTGGGAATGGAAACTCAGTTTTTACCAGTACTTCTCCCATTACGTATGTTCCACGTGCACTCCATTCTTGCAACATTGCATAAACACCATAGGCTGTAATTGCTAACATCAAAAATGAGCACGCGTAGAAAATGTACAAAAACACTTTGTAGCCTGTTTCATTTTCACGCAAGTAATTTACTTTCATTTATGTCCCGACTCTGAGTACTAGATATAAAAATTAACCAAGTTTATTAGACTTATTCAGAAAAGCGAATCATGACGGTTCCAGTAAATATCCCAATTATTGGAAAAGAAGAGATTTCCGAGGTAGTGTCAGTTCTGAAAAACGGTGTGCTGACTTCTGCTGCAAATCTTGGCGGGAAAAATGTCCAAGAGTTTGAAAAAGAGGTCTGTGCTTTTGTAAAATCAAAGTATGCCATAGCGGTGAATTCAGGCACTGCGGCATTACAAGTGGCGCTATACGCACTTGACATAAAAAGTGGTGATGAGGTTCTTTTACCATCTTTTACCTTTGTTGCAACGGCAAATGCCGTTGTGTCCGTTGGCGCAAAGCCGGTCTTTGTAGATATCAGGCGTGACAACTATACCATGGATCCGGACGATTTGGAAAAAAAGATTACAAAAAAATCAAAGGCAATAATCCCAGTTCACCTGTACGGCAATGTTGCATACATGGATGAAATTTCTGAGATTGCAGACAAGCACAACTTGCACATAATCGAAGATGCGGCACAATCCATGGGATCAAGCTATAAAGGAAAACAAACTGGTGTGTTTTCTGAAATTGGTTGCTTTAGCCTATATGCAGCAAAGGTAATGACATCGGGCGAAGGAGGAGTCGTAGTCACAAGCAACAAAAAACTGCGGGAAAAACTGCTCATGATAAGAAATCACGGAATGGTTCACGGATATGACACAAGGATGCTTGGCCTAAATTTCAGGCTGCCGGAGATCAATGCGGCAATTGCCAAAGTACAGATGAAAAAATTGCCAGGATTCTTGCTCAAGAGAAAGAAGAATGCAAAGATTCTGACGGATTTGCTTTCCGGGTTGGATTTGATCCTTCCACAAAAAAGAAAACATGAGGAAGTAAACTGGTATCTTTACACAATTGCTACAAAAGCAAGAAACAAAATAATGAAAGATTTAAACTCAAATGGGATTGGCGCTACAGTTTACTATTCCACGCCAGTACACAAGACACCGTATTATAGTAAAAAACTAAATCTGCCGGCTACTGACTGGGCAGCATGCAATGTTCTTTCTTTGCCAGTACAGCCAATGGTTACAGAAGACAACCTGAGGCTAACTGCAAAAATAATCCGTGACACGCTGGCTTGAATTCACTATTAGATTTAGCAGGAGAAATTTGCAAGTTAGTATTTCCCATACATGAGGAGGTATTCCTTGGTAGTAAAGAATCGTCAGTTGCCGTTTGTACTCTAGCTAGTATGGATCTCCTAAAGGAGGTATCAAGTTCTGATTTAATGAAGAAAATTGCAATAGCTGGAAGACTGCTTTCCGAAAATAGGGGAATTGACGAGTTGATTCGCAGCATTATCAAAAACCACAATATTCAGACTTTGATTGTTTGCGGAAAGGAGGTGTCTGGCCACAGAGCAGGCCATGCCTTGGTATCATTATACAAATATGGTATCGATGATAACGGCAGAATAGTAAACTCATGCAGCCCCAGTCCATTTCTTACTGTTTCAAAGGAAGATGTGGAAAAATTTCAAAAACAAATAGCACTGGTAGATAGGATTGGGGAAACTAGACTGGATAGAATTATCTGCGAAATCTAGTAGCCGTTTCTCTGTCTGCTCCGATTAATTTCATTTTTTCTCTTGTATTCTTCCAGTATGTCATCAGGTGTCAGATTTAGCTCGAGTGATGCTTGGACAACAAAATGCCAAATGTCAATTAGTTCTTCCTTTGCGTCTGCTACATTGAACGGGGTAGGTTTTTTCCACCATTTCCAATTTGTTGTACGCTGCAGCTCAGTGGCTTCATGAATTATTGCGGTACAGAGTGCAGATATTTTTCCCTCAGTGTCTTTTGGGTATCTATCAAGATTCATCATTTCCGAAAGTCCTTTTTGGAGTGAGAAAAGTGACTCTAGTTTGTCCATGATTTGGTTTTTGGACCTGTTGTCTATAACCTTTCAGAAATCAATCATTTTTTGGTATTGATGTATTCTGTTTTCGATTTTTTTCTTGTTCGTATTCAGTAATCCGTCCAGACCGAATCTTTCTACGGCAAATGATCCCATGACATTGCCATAAATTACAGATTTTTTTATGTCGTCAAGCCTCGTGCTTTTTTTGTTTGCCAAATACCCAATCATTGCGCCTGCAAAGGAATCGCCAGCCCCAGTTGGATCTATGATATCTTCAAGCGAAAACGCAACAGACGGAAAGATGACATCCTCAAAAAAGAGGAGTGATCCGTGTTCGCCTTTCTTTATGATTATGTATTTTGCGCCCCAATTCATCATCTTTTTTGCACATTTGATAAGATTGTGTTCTTTTGTGAGAAGTTTCGCCTCCTCGTCATTAATCACAACGGCATCTACATTTTTTATCATCTTTATGACAGAGTTACGCTTTGTCGAAATCCAAAATTCTATTGTATCGCACATTGAAAACTTTACGTTGTCAAATTCCCGTATCAACAAAGAATTTTGATCAGGATCGTTGTTTGCTAGATATACAAATTCTGATTTTTTGTAGCTATCTGGAACCTTTGGCTTAAAAGTACCAAGAACATTCAGCTCAGTCTTATTGGTGGTTCTGGTACTGAGAGTTTTATCATAACTGCCGTCATAACGAAATGTTTTTCCTTTCTGAACCACAAATCCCTGCAAATCAAGGTATTTTGAAAGTATGTTATGATATTTTTTTGGAAAGTCGGTTCCAACCACAGCAATTAATCCTGTATCGACAAAAAAGCTTGCGGAAATTCCAGCAAACGTTGCCGCACCGCCTAAAACGTCCTTGAGAACCTTGGTAGGAGTCCTTATGGTGTCGAGTGCAGTTGATCCAAAAACAGTAAGCATTAATTGGAAAAATTAAGAGTCTTGTATAAATTCTCTAGTTTGGTCTTGTGTTGGATAATACGTGAATGGCACGTCGAGTGTAGCAAACAACAATTGGTATTTTGTGGTTCCAGAGATTTTTACCTGTGAGTTTTTAGAGTCCGAATTTTGATCTTTTAGAAATATGCCATTTGTTGTTATTTTTCCCATTGCCGGAAGTGTGAACGGATCCAAGGTTCCGCCCCCTAGAGTTTTGTCCTCGGTGGATAACGTAAAATCAGTTTTCCCTGCATTAAGCATCAGTAATGATGGGTTTTTGAATTCGAGCTCCAAATTGTATAATGAGCCTTTGTCGGTTTTCTCAATCAGTTTGCTGCTAGTTATTGCAACGCTTATCTGCGAAGCAGATGCATATTGAGTATATCCAAATACCGTAATGCCTATTATGGCTAGAACGATGATGGCTACTTTTTTACCCATGCCTATAAATCAAAAATTTACTTTTCTATAACTGGGGCAAAAAATTTCCCATAATATGTGTAAAATTTTTGATCCAATCTTAAAGCTACTTAGAGCTAATAGAATAAATCAAAATTTATCATTTTTAATACAAATGGCAAAGATTAGGCTCAGATTCGGTGAAAACGAAGTAGAGGTGGACTCTAGGGACTTTTACATAGATAATGAAACCATAGGACAAGTAATTTCTGATCTTACAAGCAGGCTTGGAGAAGGCAGGGCCCGAATCATCAGTGATGAGGGTGTTTCGTTGGAGCCTCCAAAGGAAATAACGCAGGCGTACCAGGCGAATTTGGATTATCTAAAGATGTTAAATGATGCAGAATTTCACGAGTCCGAATTTTCTCCTCCAACCTCAATAGATCAAGATGAGGTGCCAAGCAAGATAGAACTGCTAGAAAGAGATCTGTTCTTTGCAAAGCCAAGGACCGTTTCGGAAACAGTAGAGCAGCTTAGAGAATATGGCTGGCTTGCAAGTCCGCTCGATGTATCAAAAGCGCTGGCAAGAAGGGCTTTCCACAAGGAACTTTTGAAAAATTCGCAGGAAAACAAAACCTACTACTTCAAAGAGCCGCAGATTATCAGCTAATTACCATATCTGCAGACATCACACTTGTCAAATATTGTACCGTCTAGATGATCAAAGTGCGTATGGCATTTTTTGCAGGTATGATGCATGTCAAAATACCCATCAGATTCCGTGCTTCCCGTTTGAAATGATTCAAGATCTGTACTTTTACACCTTATGCAGTGACAACCGCAATCACATTTCATAGACTAATTCGGTCATTTCTATTAATAAATTCACAATTTTGATTTCTGTACTTGTTGAATGCTATTATACTATTTTTGCCATATTCGTATTATTGGCAAAAAAGCGGATCATACCTGAGGAGATCGATGATCATTTCAAATTGTACGGTAAGGAGCCATGGGAAGTCGACTATGGGGAAAAATGTCCCATCTGCAACGTAAGAATTGACGAGTACGGGTTTTGTTCCTGCGGTTCTAGCGGAGACTAAATTTGTTTTTGTATCTCACAACTACAATCATTGCAGAGCCAAATATCAAAAGTGACACCAGCGGGAATTCTGGAACTGCCGATGTGCCGATTATTTCTACGGTACCTGCTTTGTCAGGCTTTATGCTAATCCACATGGTTTTGCCGTCTGAGTTGAAGTCATGATGTAATGTGGAATTCCCATTAAGAAGCACTTGATATGGATTCCAAAGTAACTCAAGAGGCATGATCAGCGTGATGTACTTGTTTTCGTCATTTACGTCAAAAGTGATTCTTTTGTTTGGTTGATCAAACTTGAATGATGAGATATCTCCCAGTGTTATGATTCTGACATCAAATTTTTTGTCTTGCCATTGGACTTGTTTTACAATTTCTGTCTGACCCAACTCGTATTCCAGTTTCACTTGGCAACCATGGCAGTTGATTCCTTTTTTGTCGCCAAGGTTAATCGGAGTTCCATTTACAAATATCAAGTTGGCGTCTTCTGGAAGATAAAATTTGGTATCTGCCACATACTGATAGTCCCAGCCCCACATTCCGTCCTTTAGCGTTACGGCGTTCTTTAGATCATACTCAACTAGAGTTTTTTTATCTGTTGGAAAGATCATGAAGCTCTTGGTGTTTCCGCTTACCTCGCCATATTGGGGAATGCCGCCGCTCTCATCCTTTATCTGCAAATTAGTGAAGTTGTTTTGGATAGCCAGTACTTGCTGTGGTTGTGAGCCTGATTCCACCACATGAATTATGTGAGCGCTACCATCGTCGTTTAATAGAATTTTTACAACCTGATTTGCAGGATTGCCGATTGTTGCTTGTTGGGCAAATACCGTGCCCATTGATGAGAATAATACGCCGAGTACGATTCCAAGAATGATTTTTTTCATTAATTTCACTATTCTGACATTGTTACCTTTAACATCTGTACATCTTGAAGCGGACAGTCATTTCTATCGCGTTGCTGACCAACGATGACATCTGCCACGTTCATTCCCTCAATTACCTCCCCAAACACAGTATACTGTCTGTCAAGGAACGTACTATCAGTTGTAACTATGAAAAATTGTGAGCCTGCGCTGTTCGGATCCGTTGCTCTTGCCATTGAGACTATTCCACGCAAGTGCGAGCGTGAATTGAATTCGGCTTTGACTGTATAGCCAGGACCGCCTTGCCCCCACCTGCCCTTGTCTGGCTTTTTGGTATTTGGGTCTCCTCCCTGAATCATAAAATTTGGAATTACTCTGTGGAATAATGTTCCATCATAAAACCCAGACTCGGCAAGCTTTGCAAAGTTTCTAACGGTTTCCGGGGCAATTTCAGGTAATAGTTTAAATACAATTTTTCCAAATTTGGTTTCTATTGTTACCTTTGCCAAACAATGACAGGCTCCGTTCTTATCATAAGAGTCTTACGATTTTTAGCTAAGTAATTCAAGCAAGATTGTAATTATTACAAAGTTTTGTTTGTTTGAATTTTATTTTTGGTTCACAATTAAGGAAATTTTATTTTGGAAAAGTGTGTCCAGAATTATAATGATATAAGAATTTTTTGAAAAAAGATAGGACTCTAATGTTTGTTTGAAAAAGTTATAGTCTTATATAGAACGAAAAAAATTACAGGTTGTGAATCGCACAAATCAAAGCACCGTCATTAAACAAGCAATCAATTCTTATCTTGAAAAGGGGCTGACTGACAAGCAAGACATTTACTCCAAAGTAGTTGATGAGCTTGGCGTTCCACGACCTACAGTACGAAGAGTTGCAAGAGATCTCAGAAACGAACTATTGACAAAAATTAAAATTTTACAATCA
>SCVO01000102.1 GCA_004322465.1 Candidatus Nitrosotenuis sp. | reverse complement strand
CACTCCAGAACTACCAGTCACTCCAGAACTACCAGTCACTCCAGAACTACCAGTCACTCCAGAACTACCAGTCACTCCAGAACTACCAGTCACTCCAGAACTACCAGTCACTCCAGAACTCGATATTCCCGCAGTGCAACTGCTGGATGTCTTACCTGAAACCGCCGATTCTCCAGAAATCGGTCCACTATTGCTAAATTCTACGCTTAGTACTTGGATTACATTATTTTCAGCAACTGTGGTTAATGGTAATGTTTCAAGTGCCATTAACAGCGTAAATCAGTTACCACAAATTAATGTCGCAGAAAAATCAAACACCACTGCAATTAATGTCGCATTAAATTCGCAATCATCCGTATTGCTGAATACTTCGTTTCCATCACTAACCAATGGAACAACGATAATCGATACAATTGGCCTGTCTAACTATTCTCTTACAAATTCTACTTCAATCGTGTCTGTTATACCAACTATAGTAACAACTGTCAATGCCACATCTGGTCAAGTTATATCTACGCCCCCACTCGGTCAAATAATTCCTGGTCAGGAAATGATAATTACTGTTGCAGATTCTCTGATTCCAAGCTTTGGTGGTTTGAAAGAAATGGATCTGCAGTCATCTTTAACAGCAAATTCTACAGGGGGAACTGCTCCAAGCGAATGGTTGATGGCAGAGGTTAACAACAGATTACCTTCATCGCTATCGGAAGATGGAATATCTGGAACACTCATTCTTTTCATTAACATACAATACCCATTTGAACAAACTGGTGTAGGATTCAACTGGGGAGATCCTGCAAATCATGCAAAACCTCCCACACTTACGCTAATTGTTAACAAAACAAGTGTTGATTTTATACAAAATGATTCTGAGGGATGTCCAATTGTTGACGCGTACACCCTAAGCTCAGGATTGTGGACTGGCGACGGTCTTAGCGAAATATCTTCACAATCAATCAGTTCAACTCAATGTAAAATAAAAATACAATCTCAACACTACTCCAAATTTGCCTTTTCGTTAAGGCACATTAGTTCTGTCATGGGCACTAATTTCGGTAAATTCAGTATGGGATTAATTGTAAACGGAGCCACTGCCTTGGGATTGGACGGTAAAACTGTGAGCAATGTTGAGCCGATCCCTCCATTACCAGATGTGTTGCCTATTGTGGCACCAACTGTAATCTCATCTTACAATGTCATTGCGGATCCCGCTGAAAGTTTTAGCAATATGGAATGCATTAAAGGTCCGGGACATGCTTTATTGACAGGACAATATGCTAACGGAAACGTCCCATACAAGATAATATTCCTACAAATGACTTTACTTGATAATATGGGGCGTGTATTGGCAACGGGCGACGGCCATGTATCTGACATAGATGCGCATGAAACAAAAACTTTCAATGCAATAACTAGGGTGCATGAGGATTTTGCATCATGTGAGATTCAAGTTAATTCGGCAGTACAGAGATAGAAATTTATTTTTTTATCTAAGATCTTCGATATTATTATAGGATTTCATTTTCGATTTTCCGAAAAACTTGACATGACTGTAAATGCCAAATGCGAATAAAATGTATGACCAAAGATACAGAATGTTGATAGGATTTCCACTGTAATACGATTTGTCAATGTCTAAGAAGAAAAATCCTGAATCTGCCGCTATGTTGAGTATGATTGCAATGGACGTCAATGACCAAAACAATCCAACTTTGCCATTAAAAAATAACATCATTCCTAAAACTGCCGGAAACAAAACCATGACATCGAACACCGGATATATCGCTGCCCACATTATTTCTGAAAGACTTGCGTTTGGATTAAAAGAATACACTGTGTATATTGTTGGGACTAGAAACGCTGTTACTACAAGAGATGCACACACAAGCATTTTTCTAGAAATGGACGATCGTAGTGGTTTAAGATAATACACTGAGAAAAAAAACAAAAATGGATATCCTGCGAGATACAGCCAGTCTATTTCCATTGGAAATGGTGAGAGGTGTGCGACTATCTCTGATCTCAGCCATAAAAATTCTGCAGCAACCCAAAATGATACAAACCCTACAAAAAAAAGATACGCCTTTCCATGGTCACCGATCCCCCTAAATTTTATTGCGATGATTATTGATAATATCAAAAGTCCTCCTGACGCTGGTATGTAAATGAGATCCGTCGTTAAATTTGCTATCTCTTTACCCGCAACGTTTGAAATTAGTACCGCGATGCACACTGCAAGTAAGCAAAATAAAAAAAACTCAGCCCTTCTCAAATTTTCACGATTTGTTTGCAATTGTTATTTTGATATGACGGTAAGGAAGTCTATGATCTCTTTTTGTTCTGCGTTTTCTTTGAGTTGTGTTTTAATTGATTCTACAAGATCTTTGTGGTTGTCACCAAATATTTCCTTGATGACCTCATGCAGGTATTCTGGATGCTCATAACAATCGTACAGGTGGCAACGGTGATTCTCATAAAGTTTCTGAACCACATTTTCATACACTGGAAATCCTATCCCAACCAGTGCTTTTTCTACGGCTGATGTAATTTGAGCTTGTTTTATCGCATAATTGTCCGTAACGAGTTTTCTATCTGCATAACTCAGTATTCGTCCACTGTTTCCATCTATTATGATTTTTCTAATTTGCTGGTCCACTAGTCCGATTTTTGCTGTAATTATCCAAACGCCGTCTTCCATAACTGCGGACTCGATCGTATTTGTAGGATGATATTGTTCTAGAAATCTTACTGCTATTCCCTCTGCCCTCTTCTGACTGACAGCCGGCATACATGATCTATGTCGCTGGTTTTTTTATAGCATCTGTAACAATGTTCTATGCCAATATTGCCGTTCAAGACCGTTGTGTTTTTGGCTGCCGGTTACTGACTGACTTGGAAACAGCCAAACAAGCGATGATTTTTGTAAATACCTAATCCTATCATTTTTCATAACCAATTAATCGTTCCATTTCGGTATTCTGGTATTGAACAAGTATGATGTGGCTATAATAGGCGGCGGCATTCTTGGTACTGCGATTTCTTACTGGCTATCTACGATCCCAAATCTCAAGACCTGTGTAATTGAAAAAGAAAGCAGTGTTGCACAACACGCAAGCAGCAGAAATACCGGGGTGATTCATTCCCCATTCTATCTTGATCCTCAAAAAAAGAAGACAATTGCAAGATCTGCTGCCGTATCTCGTAGTCTTTGGAAGGAATTCTCAATTTCAGGAAACATTCCGTGGATGGAATGCGGTACACTCGAAGTTGCAATGGATGACTCGCAACACAAAATCCTTGAAAAATACATCCAATGGGGAGCACAAAACGGAATTCCTGAGGATGCACTCCGACTAATGGATTCAAGCGAAGTGTCAAAAAAAGAACCGAACGTTCGGTGTATCTCTGGAATTTACTGTAGCCAAGATGTATCGACTGATTATGGGATGATGACAAGGGCGCTACATGATCATTCCAAAAGCAACAACGTGGCGTTTCTGTTTGATCACAAGATGACTGGAATCAAAAACACGGGCGACTTGTTGGAATTACAATTTTTCAATAATCCGAGCGTCGAATGCAAATTCGTACTAAACTGTGCTGGCGGAAGTTCACTTGAAATAGCAAAAATGTTTGGGCTTGCGAAGGATTATTCCTCGCTTCATTTTAGGGGAGAATACTGGATTGCGGAGAAACAATATGAAAATTTGGTAAACACTAACGTCTATTCTGTAGCCAAATTCACGAACTTTCCGTTTTTAGATCCTCATTGGATAAAAAGAGCAAACGGAACCACTGAAATCGGACCAAACGCAGTTCCTGTCGCAAACCCCGAAACATATTCCGGTTATGTTGGAAACATTTCAGACGTGGTATCAAAGCTTGGTGAAATTCTCAGCGGCAGCTCAAAAAAACTACTGGTGAATCCAGAATTCTTATCTTTGATTTCAAAGGAGTGGAAGAGCTCGCTATCAAAAACTGCAATGGTAAACAGAGTAAAACAATTCATACCAAAAATAAGTCCTGACTTTTTTGTAAAACGAGGAACATCTGGAATCAGAACGCCAATAATATCAAAAAGGGGAGAGTTCCTATCTGAAATCTTGGAAATTGATGGGAATGATTCATTTCACATTCTAAATTACAACTCTCCTGGGGCAACAGGTGCACCTGCATACTCTGCCTTAATTGTCAAAAAATTGCAAGAAAAAGGCATTCTGAATCTCAAGAATATGAGGCAATCCTTTTGGAACTTCGATAAAACAGTCGAACAAATCAACATCTGATGAATTCGTGAACGTTTACATAGTTATTTTACAAAGATTATTCTGTTGCTTCCAGATCGTTGCTCGATTAAGGAAAAAGGCAGAGCCTGCGTTAATCCACCAGAATTCATAATTTCAATCATATCTGACAAAGACGAATACATGGTGGGAGTGACATGCGATAGACACAAAAAAATTTTTAGCGCAAAACTAGAATCGCTGCAAAAAGAAGACAAGATGCCAAAAGGAGCAATCAATTTCTCTGCATTAAAGCCAGTGGGAACCGACTGCATAAAGGCGCACCCAGACGACCTAATCAGTATCGACTGAGTAAACCATCTTTTTCCCCTCAAGACCGTAAATTAGGTTTCTCATTGTGATCTCTGCCATTTCTCTTCTTGTTTCTGCCGTGGAACTCCCAATGTGGGGCGCCAACACTATGTTTTTCATTTTTACAAATTCGTGATCCTTTCCTATTGGCTCTCTTTCAAATACGTCCAAGGCAGCTCCTGCGATCCTGTTTGATCTTAGTATTTTTATCAAATCTTTTTCGTTTATTATTTTGCCGCGAGACGTGTTGATCAAATGCGAAGTTTTTTTCATTTTTTTCAAAAGATTCATGTTTACAATTCCATGAGTATCTTTTGTGTAGGGGATGTGAATTGTTATCGCATCACTTTTCTCAAACAATTCATCAAGCGACATGTATTTTGCGCCTAATTTTTTTTCCTCGCTTTTTGGCAATCTGTTTCTGCTATGGTATGCAGTTTTCATTCCAAATGGATGAATTCTTTTTGCTACGGCACGTCCTATTCGACCCATTCCAAGAATTCCAATTGTTTTGCCCTCAAGGTCGGTGCCAACATAATCATGTGGCCCAAACACGACCTTCCAATTACCCTCCCTGATTATTCTATCCCCTTCAGTGATTCTCCTCATTGAGTCAAGCAAGAGTGCCACTGCTAAATCTGCGGTTGCATTTGTTAAAACATCTGGGGTATAGCCAATTTTGATTTTACGTGATTTTGCTTTTTGCAGATCGATATGGTCATATCCTACACTGTACGTGCTGATCACTCTGAGTTTTTTGGCGCTTTCAATTATTTCCTTATCTATGATATCGTAGGGAAAGCAAACAAGGCCGTCCATTTGGCTGATTTTTGATAACAGTTTGTCCTTTGGCATTGGTATTGCTCCATTGTGGACGTAAACATCGTACCGTCGTTTCAATTCTTTCATTGCGAACTCGTGCAGCTTCCTAGTGAGAAGAACCCTCATTCTTGGTTTTGTCAATTGTCTGCGAAAATCTCATCAATCCTTATAAGATTTGTTATCACAATCATGGTGACCAAAAATTGGAAGAAGAAGAGTTCGCACTGTGCATAGAATGCGGTAATGCAATAGAAAAATGCGTTTGCGTTTGTCCTTACTGTGGCGAGCGTGACAAATGTGAATGCGCGCTCTTTGAGGCAGCTACTGGCGGATGACCTAACATATTCTTAATAATAAACAAAACATAGGTGACGTGTTGGAACAAACAGACATCAGTTGGCTAATTGGCGGACCACAGGGGAGTGGAGTGGAGTCTGGAGCTAACATATTTTCTCGGGCATGCGCGGCAATGGGATATGAAATCTTTGGAAAAAGAGAATTTTATTCCAACATAAAGGGGGAACACAGCTATTTCGTTGTCCGAGTTTCAAATAACGCGATTCACTCAAACATCAATGACGTGACAATGATGGCTGCGTTTGATGCAGAAACCGTATTTCGACACGCAGACGAAGTAATAAAAAATGGCGCAATAATATATGACTCTGATCTTGTTGCCACCGAGATTGATGAAGTCCATAACATGGATCTCAACTACAAACAAAGACTGGTAAAACATCTGGACTCAAAAAATAAACCTCATACAATTCAAGGGATTCTGGATGTCGCCAAGGAACGGGGAGTTAACTTGTATCCTATTTCTTTCAGAAATGTCTTGTCTGCTATGGCAGACGAGGTGAACAATCCGCGTCTCAAGGGAATGGTGAGAATGTTCAATGTGTTGGGCGTTTCGTTCTCGCTTGGCGTGTTTGGAATGCCTCCTGAGACACTTCTTAATTCAATTGATATTATTTTTGCAAAAAAGCAAGCTATTGCAGACCTCAATAAAAAAACCGCCACATATGCGTATAATTATGCTGCCGCAAAATTCCCGAACTTCGCATATCGTCTAAAACCTGTTGAAAAAAAACACGACACTATTCTGGTCCAAGGGTATCAGGGAACCGCGCTTGGCAAGATGGTTTGCGGATGTAGATTCCAACCGTACTATCCAATCACCCCTGCATCTGATGAGAGCGTCTATTTGGAATCAAACGAACTTTTGGATGTCAAAGAAAACAGGCCTGGCTCAACCGTTGTAGTACAAACAGAAGATGAGATATCTGCAATGGGAATGACAATTGGAGGTGCACTAACAGGTACCAGATCCGCAACCTGTACATCAGGTCCTGGGTTTTCACTGATGGCAGAAACGCTAGGGTGGGCAGGGATCAACGAAGTTCCCGTTGTAATCACTTTGTACCAGAGAAGCGGACCATCAACCGGTCTGCCTACACGTCATGGTCAGGATGATCTTATGTTTGCGATCTATGCGGGACACGGAGAATTTCCAAAAATGGTTTATGCGTCCGGCGATATCGAGGAAAGCTTCTATGATACTGGCAGATGTTTTAACTACGCTGATGTCTATCAGGTGCCAGTCATTCACATGATGGACAAATTTTTGGCAAGCTCTGTAGTTACATGCAAACGATTTGATTCTGACAAAATTACAATTAACCGCGGAAAACTCTTGGACAAAATAGAGGGAGACTACAAAAGATTTGAGTTTGTCCCAGATGGCATCTCACCGAGATCAAAACTTGGGCTTGAAAACGGCATATTTTGGAATACTGGAGATGAAAGCGATGAACGCGGCCACATATCCGAAGATCCTGAAATACGAATAAAGATGATGGACAAACGACATTCCAAGCTTGACTACATGCTAAAAACGATACCCAAAGAAGAGCAGGCTACGTCGTATGGAACTTCTGACTATTGCGTTGTAAGCTGGGGCTCAACAAAGGGACCGATTCTTGACGCCATCGACATGCTGAAAAAAGAAAACATCAACGTTGGCTTTATCCAAGTAAAATTACTTCATCCATTCCCCACCGACTATGTCAAGTCATTGCTCAAAAACGTCAAAACCGTAATTGATATCGAGGCAAATCAGACTGGTCAGCTTGGCTTACTTTTAAAGCAAAACTTGGAGCAAAGTCCTGATTACTATATTCTAAAATACACTGGAAGGGCAATGACTTCAACCGAATTGTACGATTCATTAAAAAACATAATAGCAAACAAGGCTGAAAAAAGGCAGGTATTGACTCATGGCGCTTAA